>JBHITY010000207.1:0-1502 GCA_042138585.1 Candidatus Nitrosopumilus sp. | reverse complement strand
ATCTACAGAATGTTTGTAGATGCACTAAGTAACACAGGGTTAATTGTAAACAAAAATCTTGCAGCAGGGGTAAAGATGAACATTATGGACGTAGAGAAAGGACAGATTGCAGAACTAGAATTATGGCAAGACAAACCAACAATTGAAGCAGCATTAATGTATCCAGGAAGATATGTTGTAGATTCAGTAACAACAAAAGATGGTGAACCAATTCTTGCAGCATCAACAGACAGATTACACAACATTGCAGGAACATATGTTGGGAAAGATGATCCAATATGTCTTGTTAGAACTCAAAAGAAATTCCCTGCAACTGAAGAAGTAGGTAGTGTCTTTAACAATCCACACTATGTTGCAGGAAATACAAGAGGAAGTCACAACATGCCATTAATGCCTGTTAAACTAAACTCTGCAGCCACAATCAACTTTTGTATCCCTATCGTTGAAGCACTTGTATTTAGTATGCACAATGGAAAGTTTACAGGTCCATTTGACGGATTCTCAACTCCAGACTGGGATCTTATCAGGGAAAGAGCAACAGAGAAAGCAATGGCAATTAGAAGTCAAGGATTCATTCATCCAGCAACACTTGTTCCATCCGAACTAGAATATGCCGAAGGGTATAGAGCCAGAATGGATGTACTTGAAAGCAAGATGAAGCCAATGGAAGGAACTAATTCTAGTAGCGACAGAAAAGAAAACTACGAAGATCCAGATTAGTAATTTCAATTACTGCAAATCATAAGAAATAGTTAAATCAAAAAAGACCATACCAAATTTAGGCAGAAATGAATTTTCAGAAAATTTTTGATTGGAAAACGTATATCTTCACAGCATTAGCAGTAATCTCATTTTCAAATTTCATGGCAGTATTATTTGGTCAAACCATACCAAATGGGGTCTTAGACTTTTTCAAAGTCGCAGGAGAATATGTTGTATTAGGAGCAGTCTTTGTGTTTGCTCTAGCATGGTTACTAAAAGCAAAGCCTCACAATCGTCCAAAAGAGTATTCTGTAGTAGTCTTTGATGTGTATGGAAAAAAGAGCCAGATTGATGGATTGAGAACAGAGTTCAAAACACATGATGTTGCATGGAGTTTTATGAAACAGTACAAGAAGTCTTATCCACTATACAACTTTGCTCTTGTTTCAGATCTTCCAAAGTCAGACAAACCAACAATCTTCAGATACATCTAGATTCAATTTTTATTCAACATTACATAAGGAAATAGAATGGAGTTTTCTATCTTAGCTGATTCATTTAACATGATGGAATCAACTAGAAAAAGACTAGAGTTAACACAATACTTGGTAGAACTATTTGAAAAAACTCCACAAGAAGTAATCTCAAAGATAGTCTATTTACTACAAGGTAAACTCAGACCAGACTTTGAAGGTGTAGAGTTGGGAGTTGCAGAGAAATTAGCAATAAGAGCAATTTCAAAGTCATCAGGCATTCCAATTAAAAAAATTGAAGATGAATACAGAAAAGGAGGAGATTTG
>JBHITY010000206.1:0-1526 GCA_042138585.1 Candidatus Nitrosopumilus sp. | reverse complement strand
CAACAAGTAATTCAAAAAAAATCAAACTCAAAGGTTTCATTTTTTCCAAGAATAATCAGAGAGTTTGAAGACGATGATGAGCCAATGTACTATGGAGCAAAAGCATGACTGTACTGTTTAGAATGAAAAACCATTCACATGATACTAGCATTGCATCAACATTTGCAAATCTCAAAGAAAAATTAGAAGAGTATGAAGATAAGGAGGAATCGATTTGAGATATAGGGAATTAAATTCCAATGACTTGCAATCAATTCTTTATTGGTACAATAAAGCATTCAAAGACGATGAAGACGATGATGTAGAAGTATATCAAAAAACATTGATCAAAGTTCAAGCATTAGCAGTCTATGCACAAGAAGAAGAAGAGCGTTTTGATAGTATGTTCAAAAGGAGATTCAAATGAACGTTTTAAATTTAGAGCATCTAGAAGCACAGTTTGGATTAATAATTCGTGAAAAAGAAAATCATGACAATTATGCATTACTTCGATTTGAGGACCTCGATAAAGTAGTAGAGTACTACAAATCATTCAAAAGTGAATTTAATTCAAAACTCATTGGAAAAAAAATGGAGAAATCAAAATGATTCAAACTCTGATAAACTTGGAATCTCAAAAACTTGAAACAACAACTGATGTAAAATTTCAAAATATTATTTACTATTACTGGGATGGAAAAAGAACCGTTGAACAAAGTCAGCAAGTAAGAATTGACTTTTTGAGTGCAGTTAATGAAATGGAGAATCTAGATCATAAATTTGAGCGTAATTTTATTGGTTTTCAAAATTGTTCTACTGGAGAATATGTTCAGTTTGTTAGATTGGGTAATGATTCGTGGTATGCAGATGTCCCTATAAAGGACCGAGGCAACTGGGAGGGATACTTGTGGGCAGGATATGCTGATACCAAATCAATTACTGATATGTTGAAATTGTTTTTTGAAGAAGTACCATGGTTTGACTCTCTATCATGGAAGATGAGGAGATGTACACAATGACAAAATGTCCTCAATGCGGTAAATCTTCAATTGCAACAATTTTCTGGGGTTACCCTGGAAATATGGATTGGTATTTGCAGGCAATAAAAAATAAGGAAATCGTTGGCGGCGGATGTATTATTGGTAATGATGATCCAAAATGGGAATGCAATGATTGTCTTCACAGATGGGGTACAAGAGATGAGGATGGAGACGAATGAACGGATTTACTAAAGTTCTTTTTTGGATGTTAACTATTGGCTTGGGATTTGTCAATCCTTTGATCAGTGTGGCCATGGTTGTATTGTACTATCTTCCGGGAATCATCCAGGACATCTGCAAGCCCTGCAGTGAGCCTCAAGAAGAGTATGAGATGAATTCATTTTCTGAAGATGTTGCAGAGGAGATGAAATAATGTCAAATGAATTAGTTGATTCAAAAAAGAAAAGTGCATCTGAGGCATTTGTTAATTCCTTTGGTGGGTATCCCATAGGGTATGGAGTTGGAATTCTCATTTTACCGCTCTCTACTGGCTGGATTCAAGAAGAT
>JBHITY010000205.1:0-1535 GCA_042138585.1 Candidatus Nitrosopumilus sp. | reverse complement strand
GAGATTCTAAAGAACTCTAAAGAGCAATGGGTTCATGCAGCATGTTCAGATTTAGAAGATGAATTACCATAAAATGATTAAATTTGTAATAAATCTTTTAAACTACTTCCAAAAAAGCTAGTCAAATGAGAACAAAATCAAGTATCTTTCTTGCAATTATCGCATCATTTGCAGTTCTGATGTTTCCATCAGAGATAATTGCAGAGACTTCAGAAACTACAACAATCACTCCAATAAACGAGGAGATCAGTCTACAAAAAACAATCACTACAATGATTGTTCCAGAAGACAACAAACTGCCATGGGGATTTGTCACAGGTAGTCCTTCAGAATTCGTTGAAAGACATCCAGTAATCATTCAATTCTTTGATGAAGCAGATGATTTGGTACATGTTGCCCAAGTGGATGTCAAAGGAGATGGTTCTTACGAATACAAGTTTAGAGTAACTAGTATTGATGAAAATGGAAATGTGGAAAAAGCCTTTGAAGGTGAATACACGGTAATAATTCACAGAGTCATTCCAAACACCAATCAACTAGTCTAAACATTCCTTATTTTTCACAGAATTCATATACCATTCAAGAAAATGCTTGCTAGAAAATGAGTAAAAATTTTTGGCACGATATAGAATCAGGAGCAGATATTCCTGAAATTATCAATGTGGTAGTAGAGATTCCTAAAGGTTCTATGAACAAATACGAATATGATAAAAAACACAATATGATCAAACTTGACAGAGTCTTGTTTTCACCATTCCACTATCCAGGAGATTACGGTCTAGTTCCTCAAACACTTTCTGAAGACGGGGATCCATTAGATGCATTGGTACTTGTTACAAATCCAACATATCCAGGAATTTTGATTGAAGCAAGACCAATTGGATTACTTCAAATGAAAGATGCAGGAGATTTGGATGACAAAATTATTTGTGTCTCTACAAATGATCCTAGATACTTACACACAGCAGATATTTCAGATATTGAAGATCACTATCGTTCTGAAATTGCTCACTTTTTCCAAGTGTACAAAGACCTAGAAGGAAAAAAAGTCGAGATATTAGGATGGCAATCAGCAAAAGAAGCAAAGAGCATAATTATTGAATCAATAAAAAGATACAAGAACACTTTGAAGAAATTTTAAGATGTCAAAAGAGTGTAGTCATTTTTTAGAAGAGAAAAAAGGAATAACCCCAAATACAAAAAGCTGTGAAGAGTGTGAAAAAGAACATCTTCCAGTTGTTGCAATACGAATGTGTCTTACATGTGGGCATGTTGGATGTTGTGACTCTTCAATTGGAAAACATGCAACAAAGCATTTTGAGGAGACAGGACATCCAGTTATGAAAGCAATTCCAGGAGACATTTGGAAGTGGTGTTATCACCATAAAGAATACTATTAATTTTCAACAAGTTAGAAAATCATAGATAGTTGGATAACAAAAAATTTCACTGGACATTTTGGGTAGGCATAGGATTTCTAATAGCAGGAGGAATCAGTTGGGCGATATTACTTGCAGGAGAAGGCCCTCCAAATT
>JBHITY010000204.1:0-1544 GCA_042138585.1 Candidatus Nitrosopumilus sp. | reverse complement strand
GGCTTAGGACCCTATCTCTTAGGAGTTCGTGGGTTCAAATCCCACCTCCCGCACCACAATAATTTCTGTGAATGATTAATAATGAGAAAATCTTCAAAAAACAAAGTCATGAAAAAGACAGTAGTTGGAATTACAGTAGTTGGTAAAGACAGAGAAGGTATTGTAGCTTCATTTACTAATTTTGCATTCTCAAAAGGTGGAAACATTGAGAAAGTAAATCAAAATGTAGTCAAGGGTCTTTTTGGAATGTATCTAGAAGTTTCATTTGCAAAAGCAGTTAATTTAAAAAAATTTGATTCAGAAATTCAGACTTTGGCTAAAAAAGAAAAGATGGATGTAAGTACTCATCATGAAACAAATTCTCAAAAAAATATTGCAGTTTTTGTTACAAAAGAGCCATTATGTCTACAAACAATTCTTGCAAAATCAAAATCACTTAAAGGAAAAATTTCAGTAATCATTGGTACGGAAAAAGCACTTGAACCATTAGCAAAGAAAGCAAAAATTCCGTTTGTTGCAGTTGAAGAAAAGAATCAAGAAAAAGCCGAAGAAAAAATTATTCAGATTTGTAAAAAATACAACATTGACTTGATTTCACTTGCAAGATACATGAGAATTCTTAGTCCTAACTTTGTTTGGAGATATCCAAATAGAATAATCAATATACATCCATCATTATTACCAGCATTTCCTGGTGCACTAGCATATGCACAAGCTTTTGAAAGAGGTACAAAGATCGTAGGAGTTACATCTCATTATGTAACTGAAAACTTGGATCAGGGACCAATAATTTTCCAAGATTCTTTCAAAGTAGATCCAAATGATACTCTAGAGAAAATTAAATCAAAGGGACAAAAATTAGAAGCAGATACTTTATTCAAAGCAATGAAAATGCATCTAGAAAACAAACTAGATGTTCGTTGGAGAAAGGTTCACATCAGATCAAAGTGAATCAGATGATAGACATTAAAACACAATTTGATCCCAATCTTAGAAAATCCATTAAAAGAAAAAATCAAGTTGCAGTCATTCCAATAGGCTCAATAGAACAGCATGGACCTCATCTTCCTATCTCAACTGATACAGATATTGTAACAGCAGTAGCTGAAATAATTTGTAAAAAAAACGGATACCTCCTACTTCCAACTTTGTCCTACGGTGTCTCATTTGAGCACGCTCCATTTTTTAATCTGAGCATTAGAAAAACAACCTTAGAGACAGTGTTAACAGACATATGCATATCACTTTTGGAAAACAATATCAAAACAATTTTCATAATTAATGGACATCATGGAAACCAAAATTCCATAAAAAATATCGATGTCAAATTGAAAAAATTCTCAAAAAATAAACTCAAAGTTTTTCCATTTTCATATTGGCACTATATGAGCAGAGATTTTGATCATGCAGGATTTGTTGAAACATCACTAATGTTAGCAGTTTCAAAAAATGTAAAAATGAAATTAGCAAGAAAAGGTCTCATTACTGAGAAAATGACAAAACAAGAAATTAAGAGAATTGGGAAATTAGCAAACAAATCATTT
>JBHITY010000203.1:0-1547 GCA_042138585.1 Candidatus Nitrosopumilus sp. | reverse complement strand
TTCCATAAACAGTGAAGGTGCAGATAGAACTCTGAAACTAGAAAATCAATGTGAACCAATAGAATATGCAAAAATTAATGCCGATGGTTTTTTGGTCAGTCCAATATTTCATGAAATTTCTTCTGAAACACTAAAAGAAATAAAAAAAGACTCCAATTTTCTAATGATAGACCCTCAAGGATTTTTGAGAAGAGCTGATTCAGAAAAAAATGTTATTTTGGAAGACACAGACATTGATTTATCTCAAGTAAGTGTTATCAAAGTAAACCCTGAAGAAGCACTTCATTTGACTGGCTCTTCTACAGAAGAATCACTAAAGATTTTACAAAAAAGAGGTGTAGAGCATGCAATTCTAACAAACAAAACAGAAGTATCTATGTTAGTCAATGATCAAATTTACTCTATTACCTTACCTAACAAAAAAATCTATGATACTACTGGTGTTGGAGATATTTTTTGTTCTGCATTTTGTTGCACGATGCTAAAAGAGAAGGACTTTGTTTGGGCACTGTGTTTTGCAGGCGGTGCAGCTCAAGCTGCACTTGAATCAAAAGATGTGGGCCTACTAAAAATTCCAAAGAAAGGCGCAGTTGAGAATAATGCCTCATATTTTTACAATTTAATGAAATTTCGTTCAATCTAGCTTTATCCTTTTATTGCATTGTAATTTGAAATCCTTTGTGCAAATAGGAATTTACGGTTCAGGAACAACCTCGTCTTCTGCAAAAATTGTTAAAAAAATACTTTCAGATAGTGACATACAATCCTTTACAATCACTCCAAAATCAAAGACAAAACAATGTGATTGTGTCATTGTCTTAGGGGGCGACAAAGGAATTAGAAATTATTTTCACAGAACTTTTGATTCATCTTCCCCAGTGTTGGGAATTAATGAAGGTGAATCTGGAGGATTTTTAGCTCAAATTGATCTTAAGGAATTTCCTTCGTATGTTAATCGATTAAAGAAGCAAAATTATTCCGTTGAAGAGGTTCCAAGACTTGGTGTTAAAATTGATGGGAAGAATGTTTTTCCAGTATTAAATGACGTTGCAGTATTTCCATCAAAAAGTGCAATGCTAATGGAGCATACTTTGAGTGTTAACGGGGAGGAGGTTTGGCACGATAGCAGTGATGGGATAATCGTTGCAACACCTATTGGTTCTTCTGCATATTCCATGTCTGCAGGTGGGCCTGTAATTTTTCAAGACTCTACAGTCTTTGAGATAATTTCAGTTAATTCTTTGAACATTAATCGGAGACCAATCATTGTATCTAACTCTAGTTCCATCGAGATTGATGATATTTCTGCAAGACTTCATTGTGAGGCCGTTTTGGATGGTTTGGATAGATACAAAGTTAACAAAAATGTAGAATGCACACAGTTTTTCCCATCTGCAAAAATAATTCGTCTAAAAAAAGACTCTACTGCAATCTCTGCTTTGGCAAAAAAGGCTCATCTTGCCGAAGAACTGCTCAGTATGCCACCAAGCTCCAAACTATTGCTAAAAACCTTAGAGTATGAAGGGGCTTTGACTCAAAAGGATCTT
>JBHITY010000202.1:0-1609 GCA_042138585.1 Candidatus Nitrosopumilus sp. | reverse complement strand
CTGGAAGTGGTTTTCTTACCCATCTAATTACAAATTCAAAATAATCTCTATTTTCAGCATGTGATGCAATTGAATATGCTCTTCTAACAATCTTTTTCTCTGCTGGTATTGGAACTCCTATTGTCAAAAATTGACCCGTTTTGTATTCAGGCATTCCTCCTTCTGGAAGTAATCTAATAATCACAAGATCCTCTTTCAATAATTCTCTGTAAATGACCTTGGCTTTTGTCTCAGAAACCATACCACAAGATTTTTCGCTACTTTGGATAAATATATTTCTGTTAAACTTGATGAAAAAATTAATTTCCTAACGAAAATTTGAAATTTTATTCGTTGATCTGTGACATTATTTCATCAAGAATTTTCTGATTTGCAGCTGCAATAAAAGAAACTCTCGTATCGTAGCTAAGATCTGCATCCAATGGATTTAGATTTGCATCTAACAATAAACCTCCAGCTTCTTTGACAATCAAATAACCTGCTGCAATATCTTGAATCCTGATTTTATCTCGTAAATCGATAAAAATATCCATTAATCCTCTTGCAAACAATGCCATTTCTAGTGCATTTGCTCCAAAATGTCTTGTATGGTTATGATTTTCAAATATTGGATGAAGTTTCTTCATTAATTCAGTTGATGCTCCTGATGTATTGATTCCAACAATTTTGTAAATTGGATCTTTACTGTGTACCTTCATTTGTTCTTGATTGAAATACGAACCTTTGTCTTTTGATGCCCAATACATTTCACCACTGTGAAGATTTGTGATTACCCCATCAGTAATGGAACTAAGTTTGTTTTCTGTCGCAAAAGCCAATGAACTACAAAAGAAAGGCACTCCCCTTACTGCATTTGCAGAACCATCTATTGCATCCATTATCACATAACCTTTTGGGTCTTTAGATAATTCAACTCTCCCACACTCTTCACCTAAAACTACACATGGAAAATTAATTTCTTTTAGAAAATCCAGAACTGTTTTTTCAGCAATAATGTCTATGTTCCTTGAAATATCTCCACCTGCTCCTCTTCCAAAATCACCTGCAGCATGTTCAGTGCCTGCAAGATCTTTTACGTTTTCATAAATCCTATTTGAAACTTCACGAAGAATTTCAATTACTTCCATAACAAAACATACTTGGTTCGTAATTTAAGTGAAGAAAATTTTTGTCTTGAAAGCATAAATAACAACACATTGAATTTTGAATGTGAGTGGAAAAGACGAATCAATTTTTAGTAAAAGTGCTTTAATGGGAACAAAACCTGGAAAACAAATCATCAAACAGGGTTTATTCAAATCCAAGGGATTCAAATTATTTAATCAGTATAAACAAGAGGCCGAAGATGCATTTCCTACATTTGCTCAAAGATTTGCAAAAAATCTATTTGAACAAATTAATGCTGATGAATCTCCAAATACTACACAACAACAATTCGCTGAAGAAGTAGGTTCTACTGAAATTATTCTAAATGCATCTGAAATTGAGCCTATCAAATCTAAATTACAAGATTTTGACACCTTACATGATAGGGTACTTAGAATTTTAAATTCCAATTTTGTCAAAATGACATTTCCTGTTTTTAATGGTCTTTTTGATGCATCAACAG
>JBHITY010000201.1:0-1620 GCA_042138585.1 Candidatus Nitrosopumilus sp. | reverse complement strand
AAGATATTGCCAGAAGACTACAAACATTAAGAAAGGAAAGAGGATACACACCAACAGATATTCTAAATGTCGCATCAATACTAGATTTAGACGAAGAATCAATAGAGATGGTAGAAGAGAAAGCAAAAGACTTGGCATTTTTAGTTAGAGTAAAACAAGTTAATTTTACAGAGTCCTGTAAAGAATACAAAGAAGATGACATTGACGGTCAAAAGATAAGAATTTCAGTAGAATAAACAAATTTTTTGGCAAGTGCATTGCAATCATATGATTTATCTAAGAGTGGATAAAAAACAAATCAAGATTCCAGAGGAGGTATAACATTGAATTTAGTGTTATTTCCCCACTCCTCTGGAAAATATAATTTTCAATTACTTTGAAATGCAATATTTTTATTAGAATGCATAAGTTGTCAATAAGATATGTCCGAATCAAAAATCCCAGCAGTTGTTGGAATCAATGTTCTAAAACAAAATGGCTTGGACGTAGAGGAATTAAAAAAACTATTGATTCAAAATGCTTCAGTAGAATTTACTGCCTACTACTATTTCACCAATTTGAGAGCACATTGTACAGGCTTGGAAGGAGAAGGACTCAAAGGAATTATCGAAGATGCAAGATTAGAAGATCTTAGCCACTTTGAAGCATGTCTTGAGAGAATATACCAGTTAGGTGGTTCTCTTCCAAATGATGCAACACAATTCATCAAAATGTCAGGATGTGAATTCTTACAACTTCCAGCAAATCCAACAGATCACAAAGCAATACTAGAAAAATGTCTCAAGGCCGAACAAGGTGCAATTGTCAACTGGGATAAAGTCTGCAAAATGACTTTCGGAAAAGATCCCACAACATATGACATTGCAAAAGATATTTTGGCAGAAGAGATAGAGCATGAGTCATGGTTCCTAGAATTAATCTATGGAAGACCATCAGGACACATGAGAAGAAAGTATTCTGGAGAAAGACCACACACCAGAAAACATTCTAGAGCACTTGATATGGCATAAATGCCAGATCACATTCTTTTCTTTTAATTAAAAATGAACCAACTGGTTAGCTTTTAGTTGATCAGGCATAATAAATAGAAAAAACGCATAGAGATATCATGGTAAAACAGATTAGTCTTGATGCTTGGCAAATTCAGCATCTATTTGATCTGTTAAAAAAGGGCTCAGAAATTGTAGCAAAAACTAACAAACCAATTGTACTGTATAGACAGACATTAGAAGAGGAAGAAGAGTCATATGAAGAGATTGTTTGCACACTTACCAAAGATTACGTAATTGAACAGCTAGTCACATCAGGTGGAGTCCTAGTTCCAAATTTTCATCAGCAATTTGTTTTTACAATTGAGGAATTCCCACAAGAATTATTGAGAAAAAGTCGTGATCGATTTTTACAGGTCATAGATTTTCTTGAAGAGCAGTTAAGTTAACATAATTAATAAAGACCGTAGGATCGAGGGTTTTTGCATGCGATTGCTAGAGTTTCAAGCAAAAGAATTATTCAGAGAATATAAGATCAATCTCCTTCCAAGTAAGGCTTCAACTACAATTGAAGAGGGCAGAAAGCATGCAAAAGAGTTAGGATATCCATTTGTAATTAAAATTCAGGTTC
>JBHITY010000200.1:0-1662 GCA_042138585.1 Candidatus Nitrosopumilus sp. | reverse complement strand
ATTCTCTTCTGAAACCCTTGGCAAGAAGACCTCTTTTCCCTGGCTCAACAATTCTTGAATAATATCTTGAGTTAGAACCTCGCTTCCAATTGGGTAGTATAATCCAATTTTTTGTGCATCATTGAATGCATTAATTTTTTTTAATTTTTTAGCAATTTTGTCACTGGCAATTTTCATCAAATCAAATGATGTGTTATCTCTTTTTTCTAAAAGAAGATTTCTTCGTGATTTTTTTTCAGCATTACTTTCCAATTTGACTACTCAATGATGCTGCAGTTATTGTATTTTTTAAAAGCATTGCAACTGTCATTGGACCTACTCCTCCTGGGACTGGTGTTGCAAAAGATGCTTTTTGAATAATGTCATCATAATCTGCATCTCCAACTAGTTTTTCTTGGAATCTTGATATTGCTACATCTATAACAACTGCTCCATCTTTTATCATGTCTGAAGTTAATGTGAACTTGTTTCTGTTTCCCACTGCCGTAATTATGATATCTGCTGATTTACACAACTCTTCCAAATTCTTTGTTCTAGAATGGCATGTAATCACAGTTGCATTTTTTTCTAACAACAAATGGTATAGTGGTTTTCCAACAAGATTACTTCTATTAATTAACACAACATTTTTTCCTTCCAGTTCTATTCCGTGATAATCAAACATCTCCATTACCCCTGATGGCGTACATGCAACAAGTGCTGCTTTTTTCATTGCCAACAATCCTGCATTGTGAGGAGTTAGACCATCAACATCTTTTAGTGGTGAGATTCTTGATGTTGTCATAAACTCATCTAATTGTTCTGGGAGTGGAAGCTGAACAAGTATGCCGTGAACTGAATTATCATTATTCAAATTTTCAACAATTTCATTGAGTTGGGCCTGAGTTGTGTTTGCATCAAGTTTATGATCCTTTGTTGCAATACCTACCTCTTCGCAGGCTTTGTGCTTGTTTCTAACATATGTTGCAGAAGCCGGATTATCGCCTACAAGAACCGTTGCCAGGCATGGATTGATTCCCTGAGTCTTTAATTCTTCAGCAGCTTTTTTCACTCTATCTTTGACTGATTGGGCAATTACCTTTCCATCAATCTTGGTTCCTGTCATGGTATGTTTTTGATTTGTAGATATTTAATTCTTGGAATTCTGCCATTGAAATCTTAGAAAAGAAATTTAATGTCATTTTTACTAGTTTCATCATGTTCGTAATGATAGCCGACATTCAACTCAAAGATGGCGCTGAAGAGGATTTCAAAAATTGGTTTTCAGAATCAAACAAAGTTCTATCAAAATTTCCTGGATTCAAGTCTAGAAAATTTCTAAAATCTGCTGATGGCAGCTGTAGAATTGTTGTTGAACATGAAAGCAAGGATACTTTTATCAAAATGCATAACAGTCCTGAACATGAAAAACTTCACCCACAAGGACATTCCTACATGAGTGAACCTCCTCAAAGAAAAACATACACTGTAGCTGCTGAATAAATTGAAACTAGAATTTGATTTAACCACTTATCTAGAAAAAATCAAAAACAGTAGTGATTATTTTCACACTTTTATTAATCGTGAGAGTTTGGCTGCTGGAGTTTTAGTTTTAAAACCTGGTGAAGAAGACACTCAAACTCCTCATGATACTGATGAAGTTTATTATGTCATATCTGGTAA
>JBHITY010000199.1:0-1728 GCA_042138585.1 Candidatus Nitrosopumilus sp. | reverse complement strand
TTTATTCTGTGAATCATCTTGTTTGCAGTTGCATCTTTAACAGAACATGTTACTATCACATTCAGGTCTGACTCTGAGGAGCTTTCAACCAGTGTATGACCCCCGTTTAACACAAGTCCTGAAATCATCTCTGAATCTGAAAAACTAGCAGAGCATCCGTATGCCTCTACAAAGATCTTTGCCATAGTTTATCCAAACAAAGAATCAATTTCTTTGTTGCTCATTAGATTCTGTGAGACAACTAATTCTCTTATGGTCTTACCTGTCTTTAGAGATTCTTTGAACAATTCTGCAGATTTGAGGTACCCAATCTTTGGTGTAAGAAGAGTTACAATCACTGGACTGTTCTCAATATCTGCTCGAAGCTTGTCTCTATTTGCAGTCAAACCATCAATAAGATTTGCAGAAAATATCGGCAAGAAGTTTTTCAGCATATCAGTTGACTCTAACATACACTTGAGCATTCCAGGTAACATCACGTTTAGCTCAAACTGTCCACCTTGTGCTGCATTTGATACTGCAGTATCATTTCCAATTATGTTAAAGCAAATCATGTTCATACACTCTGCAAGTGATGGGTTGACTTTGCCTGGCATTATAGAAGAGCCTGCATGAACTGCAGGTATTCCAAGCTCTGATAATCCTGCAATTGGACCTGATGCCATCAATCGTATGTCGTTTGCAAGCTTGTTAATCTCAAGTGCCAAATTACGCAATGCTCCTGATAGATTGGCAACTGCAAACTTGCTTTGCAAAGAAAATTGCATGTCTTTTTCTGGTTTTAGTGAAAGTTTTGAGATTTTACCAAGTTCTGCTATTGCAATCTTTCTGTATCCTTTAGGTGTATTTGCACCAGTTCCAACAGCTGTTCCTCCAAGTGCAACACTTTGAAGTTCTTTTTGAGCAGCAACAATTGCGCCTCTTGCTTTAGTTATTGCAGTTACATATGCTGCAAACTCATTTCCCAAAGTTACTGGAAGTGCATCCATGAGATGTGTTCTTCCAATTTTTTTAAATGATGCAAATTGTTTTGATTTTTTTGTTAGTGATTTGATTAATTTGTCAATTGCAGGTATGGTGTCTTTGAGATTCATGAGAATTGCAACATGCATTGCAGTAGGGTAAGTATCGTTACTTGATTGTGACATGTTTACATGATCATTTGGATGCAAATGCTCATACTGGCCTTTTTTCTTGTGAAGTACTTCTAATGCAACATTGGCAATGACCTCATTTGAGTTCATGTTAAAGGCAGTTCCAGCTCCGGAATTTATCATATCAACTACAAACTGGTCTACGTGTTTTCCTGATAGAATCTTATCACATGCAGAAACTATGGCTTTTCCTCGTTTTTGGTCAATAGCCTTGGTTTTCATATTTGCAACGGCCGCTGATCGCTTTATCATTACAAATGACTTTATCAAATTCTCATGAGCTTTATTTCCAGTTACATGGTATTGCTGGATGGCTCTTCCTGTAAATGCTCCATAATATGCGTCTGATGGAATCTTAACTTTTCCTAGGGAATCTTGGTCTAGTCTAAATTTCAAATCAAAAAATCTCTATTTTTCCCACTATTCATTGTTTTTCAAGAATTTTCATAAATTCACAAATTGTCCAGAATGACAATTATTATATAGGATTCACGAATCACGCACCTTAATGAATAAGCGTACTAGTATGCTCTTTACAATTGCAGCAGTAGCTGTAATGGGAGCAACCTTATTC
>JBHITY010000198.1:0-1746 GCA_042138585.1 Candidatus Nitrosopumilus sp. | reverse complement strand
CAATGATTGCAGAATTTTGTACCGAACTAGCTGGAAAGAAAAAAGAACCTAATTACAAGAAAATTTTAGAAGATTTAGAACCTGTAGAGATAAAACAATCTGAAGAAGCACCGCTAGAGGAGGAAAAACCAATTGAAAGCAAGTGAGAAAAAAGCAAAAGAGATTAGCAAAAAAGCTATAGAAAAGCAAAAGAGTATTCTTGAATCCCTAAAAAATCATGGTGCAAAAATCTATGAAGATTTAGAAAATGGCCAATTCCCAAAGTTCTCAATCCCAAGCAGATCTGTTAGCAATATCGTTTATGATAAAAAACTACGACAATACATCCTTGGAAATTCTACTGCTCTAAGAAGCGCAAAGAATTCTGCACAATTGCGCTCATTTACACAATTAATGTGGCTTGCATTCTTTGCAAATAGACTCACTCAAGAGAAAAAATCTTCCACATTAAGAGATGTGTACTATTCCTCACAAGCATTCGCAATTGAATTTGATGACCAGTCTGAATCCGATAACATTATTGTGGATTTAGAGGCAGTAACATCAAGACCAAGAGAAGACTTTCACATCTTCCCTGAGGAGAGAAGCTCTATCTTTGGTGATTTGAATATTGAATATACAATTCCAGGATATGAAGGCAAGACAATGAATTTGTCTAATCACCCAGATGGTTACTCCATTGGACCCAGTCTAACTACTGCTGAACTAGTTGATACTAGTGCTGAAATTGTAATTGCAATTGAGAAGGGTGGTCTCTTTACAAGATTTGTTGAAGAACAGGTGGATAAAAAATTCAAATCAATCATTATCAACACAGGAGGACAAGCTCCACGTTCAACCAGAACATTACTCAAACGTCTTCATGATGAAATGGGACTGCCTGTAATCATCTTGACTGATGGGGATGTGTATGGAGAACACATTGCTATGGTAATCAAGTCTGGTTCTGCAAATGCTGCACACCTCAGAGAATTGACAGTTCCTGATGCAAAGTGGGTCGGAGTTTGGGCAACTGACATTGAAAAATACAAACTACCAACAATTCCAATGACTGAATCCGACATTAAGAGATGCTATGACTTGCAAAAGGATCCTAGGTATGAATCAGGAATCTGGAAAAAAGAACTTGAAGTTTTCCTCAGACTAAAGAGAAAAGCAGAACTGGAGGCCTTTGCAAAGTATGGTCTTACAAACATTACAGACAAGTATCTGCCACAAAAACTTGAACTAGCAAAAAGTCTCTAGTTATTTTATTCTGAGTGTTAAGACACCGTTACGATACTTGAAATCAAATATCTGCATGTCATTTGCACCTTCTATTGGAACTTCTTTTGAAAATCCACCAGTTCCTCTAATGTACAGCATTCCATCAACCAATCTTACTGCAACTTTATCCTCAGGACCTGGAACTTCTGCTACAAAGACAAACTCTCCTTCTCCTTTAATCAAGTCATAAACCCAATTCTTTTGTTCTTGTTCTCTTGATTGTGTGTAGAGTGGTTTTTGGTCTTTTGCCATCTTCTTCAAGACTCTTACCCAGTAAAACATTGTAAGTGCAGCAGCTCCTATCAAGAAGAAACTGACAAACCCTGAATCGGCTCTCTGAGTCATAATGTAGATTACTCCTAGGAATAATATCACAATAATTGGAATTACAAAATTAAGAGATTGTTCATTTGAATATGCACCCTTGTAACTTGACAAACAGTCATAATTTGGCTTTGCCAAATATAAAGTATCTTTGGT
>JBHITY010000197.1:0-1812 GCA_042138585.1 Candidatus Nitrosopumilus sp. | reverse complement strand
AAACCTGGGGCTCACAAAAAGATTATCGGTCTAGAAAATATTGATAAAGTAATTGCCATTGATCAATCTCCAATAGGAAGAACACCTCGTTCCAATCCTGCAACATACATTGGTGCATTTACTCCAATTAGAGAATTATATGCAAATACTGAATTATCAAAAGAACGTGGATATGCTCCAGGTCAATTCTCATTTAATGTTGCAGATGGTAGATGTTTTGCATGTGATGGTGATGGTGTAAAACAAATTGAAATGCAATTTCTTTCTGATGTTTATGTAAAGTGTGATGAATGTAAGGGAAAGCGTTACAACTCTGAAACTTTATCTGTTCTTTACAAGGGAAAAAATATTTCAGATGTTTTAGATATGACTGTATATGAAGCCCTGAACTTTTTTGAAAACATTCCTGCAATAAAACGAAAATTACAAACAATCTATGATGTTGGATTAGGATACATCAAACTTGGTCAATCCTCGACAACTCTATCTGGCGGTGAGGCTCAACGGGTAAAACTAGCCTCAGAATTATCCAAGCGAGGCACCGGAAAGACCATGTACATTCTTGATGAGCCTACAACTGGACTTCATTTTGCAGACGTTCAAAAATTATTAGATGTTCTAAACAGACTAGTTAACCTTGGAAATAGTGTAGTGGTAATTGAACACAATATGGATGTCATCAAAAATTCCGATTGGATAATTGATTTGGGTCCAGAAGGTGGTGATGAAGGTGGAAGAATCGTTGCAACAGGTACTCCAAAAGACATTGCAAAGGCCCCTGGAAGTTATACTGGAAAATATCTAAAGAAACTAGTGAAAAAATGACTTTTGATATCTCAAAGATTACAATTCCAACTGATCCTGGAATCTATTTGATGAAAGACCGTGATGGAAAAATAATCTATATTGGCAAAGCAAAGAATCTCAAAAAACGTGTAAAGTCATATTTTCTAAAAAATCAAAACTACAAGACACAAAAACTAGTTCAAAACATTTCTGAGATTGAATTTGTTCTAACTGATAATGAAAGTGAAGCCTTTCTTTTAGAATCTAACATGATCAAAAAATATCGCCCTAGATTCAACATTGAATTAAAAGATCAACAGCGGTATACCTACCTTAGAATATCTGATGAAAAATATCCTCGGTTACTTGTTGCAAGACGTACTAGAGATGGAAAATTTCTTGGCAAGGGAAAGACTTTTGGTCCATTCACTCAAGGCAGCTCAAAATTACTTACAATAGGAACATTGCGTAAAGCATTTCAAATCAGAATTTGTAAAACATTACCAAAAAAAGTGTGTCTTGAATATCACTTGGGCAATTGTGAGGGTCCTTGTGAATTCAAGGATGCTCAAGAGAGGTATCCTAAACATGTTTCAGCATTAGAGGAAGTCCTTAAGGGAAAAAACCAGACCAAAGTTTTCACAAAAAAACTAGAAGAAGAAATGCATCAAGCAGCTGAATTACAGCAATTTGAGCGTGCAAAAGACATTCGTGATACTCTGATTAGACTTGGCAGCCTTCAAACAAAACAAAAAATGGAGTATGTGGAAAACTCTGATGAAGAATACTTTGGAATTGGTATTCAAGAACAGTCTGCAACTGTAATGAATTTCAGAATGATTAATGGAGTGATTAGGGACAGTGACAAATTCTTTTATGATCTAGTTGGCGATAATACATTTTCCAATTTTCTTTACCAATACTATTCTACACATAAAATTCCAAAACAAATCATTGTAAGTGAACTACCTGAAAATCAGAAACTTTTAAAATCTTTACTTTCGGATCAAGCTGGTTTTTCTGTAA
>JBHITY010000196.1:0-1824 GCA_042138585.1 Candidatus Nitrosopumilus sp. | reverse complement strand
CTATGATATGGAGGTCAAAATGAGAAAAAAACAGCAACTCTACCAACTGTTCTTGGATTGGGCTCTTGAATCCAAAGTTGATGGAATTGTAGTTGGTGCAACTTTTCCAAAAATTATTCAGTACTGCTCAAAAAAGGCTGGAGGAAAACTCAGCATCTTTTCTCCAGGTGTTGGAACGCAAGGTGGTGATGCAAGTGAAGTTATTTCTGCTGGAACAAATTATCTAATAGTTGGAAGAACAATTCTAAATGCAAAAAAACCAACTGATGTTGCAAAAGATTTGCAGCTAGACAGTCTTGGAAAGTAACATCTGAGCTTTAGTTAGCACAGTCTTTGCATTATCAAAAGTAGTTTTTTCCATTGCAGTGTTGTAATCCATCCATGTATAGTCAAGATGTTCGTGTGAAATGTTCACTTCTTTAGTTGTAGTTTCAGCCAAAAAGAATACAACTTTTTTGTGAACCAGTTCCTTTTGGTACTGGAAATTGTATTCTATCCACTCTTCAAAGTCGTCAATAAAATTTACATCAGTAATTCCTGTCTCTTCTTTTGTTTCTCTAATTGCGGTTTCATGTGTCGATTCACCTTTCTCCATCTTTCCTTTAACAAAATCCCAATGACCTGATGGGTAATGCAAAAGTAAAAACAGATTCTTTGAATCCTCTTTTCTAAACAGTACTATACCTGCTGATGTCTCTTCAATCATTTTCCTAATCTTCTTTTTCTTTCTTGGAATGTTCTGATGGCTCGCATCAAATCTATTTTCCTAAACTCTGGCCAAAAGATATCCATAAAAACCAATTCACTGTATGCGCTTTGCCACATCAAAAATCCACTCAGTCTTTTCTCACCAGATGTGCGCAAAATCATGTCTGGTGATGATTGTGGCAAGTGTGATGTGTAAAGGTTGGATTCAATCTCCTTTTTTGTAATCTTTTCAACATCTAATTTGCCTTCTTTGATTTTCTCACCTATCTTTTTGACTGCATCAACTAGTTCGTATTGTCCCCCATATGCCAGTGCGATGTTTAGAAAATGATTATCATAGTCTTTGGTAGCATCATCTAACTTTTGCAGAATCTCTTTGATGGAATCAGGGAGCAATTCTATTCTTCCTATTCCCTTTACTCTCATCTTTGATCGGTGAATTCTTGGATCGTTGTACAATTTCTCTAATCTCATACGAATTAACTCATAGAGATGATCCAATTCCTCATCATTTCTATCGAGGTTTTCAGCTGATAATGCATACAATGTAACAATTTTGATGTTAAACTCTTCACACCAATCAAGAAGGTTCTCTACTGCATCAGCTCCCTTCCAATGTCCTGCTTTTGGCATTGTCAGATGTCTTTTGGCCCATCTTCTGTTACCATCTAAAATTAGTGCAACATGATTTGGAATGTCTCCACTCTGAATCTCATTTTCTAATCTCTTTCCATAAATTTTGTAAAGGCCTGATAGCTGGAAAATCACATCTTTAATTTTGCTAATACCAGTTCACCTTTTGATGTCTACTGTATAACTAAAGATATCAGTGTTTTTGCAAAATTCAGCCTAGAAATGGTCTAAATTAATCTGAAACCATCTCTTGGTCTTTGTGTTTTCTGTACTTTTTGAAGAGAATTGTGGCTGAAACTAGGGTAGCTGCCAGTCCTCCTAAAAGTGGTGGAATCAGAGTAAATGAACTCACATCAGAAATCATAATGTTGGTAAACTGGTAAATTGTTGGATACAAAGCAACTAGAACAATTATTCTTAGAATGTCGCTGATTTGTCTTGGTACTCCTCCAATCCAATTACTAAGCAAAGTTCCTGCAAATA
>JBHITY010000195.1:0-1832 GCA_042138585.1 Candidatus Nitrosopumilus sp. | reverse complement strand
CACTAGAAAGGTATCCTGAATCATTAGAATTGTTAAAAAAAGCAGTTAACGCAAGCCCTAAAGTAATTCGAGCATGGGCAAAAGAAGAACCAATTTTTACAAAATTACATAGTGATGAACAGTTCAGAAAAATAGTAAGACTATAGAATTTTCTTCCTAACTGCATCTATTCTAATTATTCCAACTTTCTTTTTTGGACCAATCAACCTTGCCTCAAATATTGGGACGTACAGTTCAGTAATTTCACGTAGGACAAACTCTTCAGATAGTTCTCTAACATCAGTTTCCAGGGGTTTTTTCAATTGAGATTGAAGTTTATCCAGTGCGGCATCATAAGTCATTTCAGGTCTTTTGACATTTGGTTCATTTTGTTCAAGTAATCTCTTTGGATAGTTTTCGACAGTTTTAGAGTCATCTTTTAATGGGAATTTTATTTCTATTACATGATGATCAAACGCAAGTTCATTTTCTTCTTCTACAAAAACATGTTCCTCCAATTTCATGTCAATTTTGTTTTTGCCTCTTTTGCCAACAAATGCTTTCTCAAATCCAGACTTTGAACGAATTTGAAATACACCTTCTCCAAGTTCTACTTCTTTAACATTTGATGGAACAGAAATGGTATGTGTGGCTTTTCGATAATAATCAGCTACGTATTTTCCGGAGACCAGTAAAATGCATTCATAGTATAATTTGATAGAATGGATGTGAATTTGCTCCTTTTTTGGTCTTGATAACAATGATTTGAAAGGTGTTGTTTTCTTTTCCTCTACAATTTCTGTTGCATCTTCTAGTTCAATATTTTTTCGAAGAACAACTGTCTTTACATCATAGGTCTTACTCAAAACTATACAAAGTACACAATTCCATGTATTAAACCAATTCTGCTAGGAAAAGAATAATAGATTTAAGATTAATCAAAATGCATGGCTGCAAAAAAATCAGGATATATTGAAAAATTTCTAAAAAAAGCAGATAAAGCACTTCAAGAAGGAGTGAAAAGGGCAGATGAAGTACTAGAAGATGCGGTAGAATTTGGTACGATGACTGCAAAACAAGCTTCAAAGGCTAGCAAAGAACTTCGTAGCCAAGCAAAAAAAGAAAGAGAACAATTGCAAAAAAGAGGAGCTAAAAAAATTACCGAGGGAATTGCTGCTGCAAAAAGCGCCACATCAAATACTGAGGAGGACTTGGCAACACTTGAAAAACTAGGCAAGCTCAGAAAGTCAGGTGTAATTACAGAAAAAGAATTTCAAGCAAAGAAAAAGAAAATCTTAGGACGAATATAATCATGAAAAAAACAAACATTCAAGGAACAAACGATAGAAGAAATGTAAATCCAAACTGGTTTACATCAAAGACATGGATGAAAGTTTTATCTGAAAAAATTGAAGCAAAAGATCAAGATATCTATCATGTTCATTTTGAAAAAGGTTCAAGAACAAAACTACATGCACATAATGGAAACCAAGTGTTAATTGCAACTAAAGGTAAAGGTAGTTTAGAAATTTTTAGAAGATATGGTACAAGCAAGAATAATTTCAAAATAAAAAAGACCCAAAAAATTACTCTCAATGAAGGAGATGTTGTTCACATACCAGCCAAAACATTGCACACACATGGTTCAGTGGATA
Source organism: Candidatus Nitrosopumilus sp. (assembly GCA_042138585.1). Taxonomy (GTDB): domain Archaea; phylum Thermoproteota; class Nitrososphaeria; order Nitrososphaerales; family Nitrosopumilaceae; genus Nitrosopumilus. Next base: position 198 of record JBHITY010000195.1, on the reverse strand, counting down.
AGAAAAAGACATTTTCTCATATTGCCATAAACATATTACCAAAAAAGAATGCAGAATACAAGACAATTTGGTGGGAATCAGATTTTAAAACAAAAGCTACCACAATAATCTAAAATGTCACTGATAAAAAATTCAGAGATAACACCTATTCTAGGAAATGAAGGAACCAGCATCAAACAATTTTTTCATCCCCACAAT
>JBHITY010000194.1:0-1851 GCA_042138585.1 Candidatus Nitrosopumilus sp. | reverse complement strand
AATCATAGTAAAAGGAATGACGGAATTTGAGAATAATATTATGTGGATTTGGTGTTGTTGGCCAAAGTTTAGTGAAATTATTTGAATCAAGGGCAGAAGATCTGTATGCAAAGTACGGACTCAAGCCAAGAGTAGTAGGAGTCTTTGATAGTAAAGGTAGTGCAGTAGACCCGTCAGGATTAGATTTTAACAAACTCATTGAAGTTAAGAAAAAATTTGGAACTGTAAAAAATTATGCAGATACCAAAAATAAAATGTCAGGAATTGATATGCTCAAAAATGTTGAAGCAGATGTTCTCATCGAGACTACTGCCAGCAATTACAAAGACGCAGAACCAGGTATGACACACATTACAACCGCAATGAAAAAAGGTATGCACGTAATATCAGTGAATAAAGGACCACTTGCGCTTGCATTTCCGTCATTAATGGAGCTTGCAACATACAATCGAGTCATGTTCAAATTTAGTGGAACAGTGGGCGGGGGAACGCCAATTCTAGATTATGCAAAAAATAGCCTAAGTGGCGAAAGAATCACGTCATTTGCAGGCATTTTGAATGGAACGACAAACTATATTCTAACTAACATGGCAACAGGAGTTTCGTATGAAGACGCACTAAAAGACGCTCAGGACAAGGGATACGTTGAAGCTGATGAATCCCTAGATTTGGATGGTCTTGATGCTGCAGCTAAATTGGTAATTCTTGCAAACTGGATTATGGGAATGAAAGTTACAATGCCAGACATTAATTGTACAGGAATTCGTAAAGTGACAACAGAGGATATCAAAAAAGCAGAGAAGAATAATTGTGCAGTAAAATTAATCGCATCATGCAATAAAGAACTCATAGTCGCACCAAAAGAAATTCCAAATGATGACCCACTTTGTGTAAATGGAACACTCAATGCTATCGCATTTACATCAGAGCATTCAGGTACACAGACAATCATTGGCAGAGGTGCCGGAGGCATGGAGACTGCTAGTTCCATTCTAAGAGATTTACTAGACATTAGACAAGAGATTGCTAGAACTTGAAATCAAATTTAATTTCAAAGAGTGAGACATCTGCACTCTTAAAGACAGTTTCAGAACAATGGGGAATTGAATTTCCTAAAATAAAAAATCTCAAAGTACATCAAATTTTGGATGATGCACAAATCATTACAGGAAAAGGAATCAAGATTCTAAAAATCAATGAGGATTACTTGCCATTCTTATCAGAAACAGAAACTCTAGAAAAATTCCCTAGTGTTACAGTAGATATGGGTGCAGTCAAATTCATGTGCAAAGGAGCAAACTTGATGAGGCCGGGAATCAGATCATTTACAGAATTTGAAAAAGACAAACTAGTTTGCATTGTTGAAGAATCACAACACAAGTTTTTGGCAATAGGAAAATCAGTTGTATCAAGTCAAGAAGTTGAAAACATGGACAAGGGAGAAGTTTTGAAAAATCTGCATTACATTTCTGATAAATTCTGGGAAACTGGAAAAACGATTTACGATTAGTTCTAAAATCTATTTAATTTCTTCTGTAAATTCTTCAGTACCATCTTTGGTAATGACAAGAACATCAATGCCATCACCACTTGCAGAATCTCTAAGTGATGCTGCACGTACTGCACGTTTTGCTAAATCAATTGCCTCATCTTTAGTCATGTTTGGTTTGAATTGAGGATCAAGAACACCCAATGCCATTTCAGCACCAGTTCCAACTGCAGCATATTCATCTGGCAATACAGAACCTAATGGGTCTAGAGTATACATAATTGGTTTATCAACAACACCACCAACGATTACCTGAGTCAATAATGGGAAGTATCTTCTTTCATACATCATATTTGACATCA
>JBHITY010000193.1:0-1856 GCA_042138585.1 Candidatus Nitrosopumilus sp. | reverse complement strand
ACCAATTTCAAACTGATAATTATGCGATCTAATTTTATACAAACAAAATGATAGTAGGTAATGAAATTTTTATTAATAGAATAAAGGTAGCAATTGTGAATTGTCTGAATTTGATAGTCTAGTTGAAAAATTAATTGAGCAAAAACCAGAGCTTACTAGAGAAATTATTGAGGAGCAAATAAAACTAAAAAAAGAAAAAATTGGTGCAGGATATCTTACTGATCAGGGAGCCTTGTTCTTAATTGCATCAGATTATGGAGTAACACTATCAGGTCCACTAAAAGTTGAAATGAGTTTAAAAGATCTCTATGCTGGTGCAAAAGAAATTTCATTAGAAACTAGAGTTTTGAATCTATCTCCTGCAAAACAATTCTCAAGAAAAGATGGGTCTCCATTTTATCTTAGAACTATGACAGTATATGATGATGCAAATTCTACAGCAAGTGTAAAGTTGTGGGATGATAAAGCAAATCTTCCTGGAATTGAAAATTTAAAACCCGGAGACTTGATTAAAATCATCAAAGCATATGTGAAATCAGATCTAGATGGTTCACCAACAATTAACATTGGTTCAGGTTCAAATGTAGAAGCTACTGATTCTTCAAGTGAGATTCCAACTATAGACACAATCACAAAAGATGTGAGTGAGTTACAAGAAGGTCAAAAAGATCTTGTCGTTTTAGGAGAGATTGACGGTGTAATTAGCGGAATGGAGTTTACAAATTCTAGAGGTATGCCTGGAAAGGCCCTAAGAATGAGGCTAAAAGGAAAGGATGGTAACGGAATGAGAGTTGTTCTATGGGGAAAAGATGAATCATCAATTCCAAATATGATTTCACAATCAGCCAAAGTAAGACTACTAGGTGTTAGAGTAAAATCTGGAAATCAAGGATTAGAAATTCATGGAAACGATGCAACAATAATTGAGATTGAAGGAGGTAAAGAAGCAGAACCAATAATTGCAAGGGTTCTATCAATGTCTCCAATAGAAAACGGAAAAAATATGATTTTAGCTGTAGATAATCAAAAGAAGCTCTACAACATTACTGATTCATCAAATTCAACCAGTATTTGTGTAGAAGGAGATGTCATAGAATGCATGCCATCCAAAGTTTATGGAAATTCAATTGCACTTGATGAAAATTCCTTTGTAAGAAAGCTAGATAATGATGAAAGTATTCCTTCACTATCTCAAATTAGAACAAAAATTAATGATGTTAAAGTAGATGGTAGTTATTGTATTGAAGCAATAATTTTGAAAGTTCCTGAAAGACGTGAAGTTCAAACAAAAACAGGAGAATCAATTGCTCTTTCTGAAATGTTTGTAGAAGATGATACGGGACAAATTTGGGTAAAAGGATGGAGAAATCAAGCTAGACTAATTGACAAATGTGAATTAGGAGAGATTGTTTCAATAACTGGTCTTAATGCAAAAGCTGGATTAGAAGGTAGAATAGAGATGTTCCTTACAGCATTTTCTAAAATTACAAAAAAGAATTAGGAATCCCAAAAACCTCTAGTTACTACATACTGTCTTTCTGCCTCATAGATCTGTTTGAACAAATGTTCTTCATCAACCATATTTCGTAGAATTCTTGCTGCAGTGTCTGCGCCTACTCCATAACCAGACATGACAATAATTGCAGTTTTACCAAAATTTTCCACCAGAGAAGAGACTTTCCAGGCACGATCTACCTTATGTTTTTCTTCACTAGTCAATTTTTTACCTTCATGTTTCTTGCGAATAATTTTAGGAAGTTCATAATCAGAATAAAATGTAGCAGTAATTTGTCGTCCTTTACAATAAGGACAGATTAGAATATTTTTTACTTCATTTGTTTCAACAACACGTTCCC
>JBHITY010000192.1:0-1876 GCA_042138585.1 Candidatus Nitrosopumilus sp. | reverse complement strand
TTAAAAATATTGATTCAATATATGTTACAGTTTATTCTAAATGTTAGATGAATTTTTATATTTTTTAAAATATTTTTTTAACAATCAATTGTTTTTCTAATTCACTCAAATTATTTTGCTATGAGAACCGGTTTCTTTGATTTGTGGAGCACATAATTTGATGTACTTCCCAAGAATATCTCTTTTGCAGCTCCCATTCCTCTTGAACCAATAACTATCAGATCAAAATTATTTTTTTGAGCAATCTCCACAATTCTTTTTCCTTCGTCCCCATATGACACTCTATCAAAAAATAAAATTCCTCTCTTTGCTGCCTTTAGCTTTGCTTTTTTCATAATTTTTTGGGCATGTTCTAGTAGAATTTTTTCCACAGGTGTGATTGGATCATTGGTTCGGGGTTTTGTGATTCCAAGTATGTATATTCCTGTAATTGTAGCATGATTTTCTCTTGCCATGTGTATGGCCATATCTAGTCCTCTAAACGAATTTGAAGAACCATCCAGCGGAACAAGAATTTTTGAAATCTTACCTGCCATGAACTAATTTTTAGAATTTTCAATTTAAAAAGATTTTATGATTATCTTTTATGATTTTCACTCTTGATATTCTAGAAGAGTATAAAATAACAAATTATTCTAAAATAAATTGTAACATGTCTGATGGAAAAACAATGACTATTGCTGATGTAATGACAAAATCTGTCATATCTGTAGATTCTTCAATGAACGTCAATGAGGCTGCAAAAATGATGGAAGATGCCAAAGTTGGCGCAATTATTGTAATGGAAAATAATTCACCTGTTGGAATAATCACTGATAGAGACTTTTCAGCTAAAATTGTGGCTCATGCATATCCTATAACCACACCTGTAAAGCAAATAATGTCATCACCAATGTTTTCTGTTGGTTCTGATGATTCTGTAAGATCTGCTGCTGACTTGATGCATGAGAGGGGAATCAGGAAATTACCTGTTATTGATAATGATGCTGTGGTTGGTATAATTACTGCATCTGATATTGTTAATCTCCTTGCAGTTTCAACTGAAGATGATATTCGAGATATTTACTTTCATTCTGTTGTAAAGATTTTTACGAATTATAGTCCATATAATTAATAGAAATGGTTCTTCCAATTGTAATACTAGTTGTTATTCCTATATTTCTCGGAATTTCATATGTCGCACCATTTGATCCTCCTGCTGAAATCGAAGAACCTCAAATTCCTGAAAACTCTGGAGCATCTGTTCTTTATGTTCTGTTGATGGGAATATGGGTGATATTTTTACTAAGAATCATTATCTTAATGAAGAAAGGTTCCTACAAGATTACTCAGAGGTATTGATGTGAACACTGCACCTTATTGGAACAAAAAAATATGTTCTGATTGCAAACGAATCAAATGCCAAAAGGGTTGCATTTGTGATTGTCATCAATTACGAGATAGAATTAACTAAGTTGGGAGTTTATCTCATCAATGGTGTGTAAAGGTAAAGAGCAGGTAAAGTTTTTGCAAACAAAGGCAGATGTTTTATCCTCAAAAGACTTTCCTTCAAAGAAAGGATATTGAGACAAATCAGATAATTGAGTAGAGTTTTGAACAGTAACAATTATTGAATTTGGTAAATATTCCAAAAGGACAGAGTTGCAAAGTTTAGAGTTTTCGGTGTTTATGATTGTGATTTCAACAGGTTTTTCTAAATAAATTGAAATTGTATTTAGTAAATGTCCAAACCCAAATGGATTTTCAGCAGCCATTTGTGCGTGAGATTCCATGATTTTTGTAGTAATTTCCAAGAATTGTTGTACTTGGGAGAAATGGAATAACCTAAGCATTACAAATGCTGAAACAGAGTTTCCAGAGGGCAAAGACAAATCAT
>JBHITY010000191.1:0-1882 GCA_042138585.1 Candidatus Nitrosopumilus sp. | reverse complement strand
CTAAATGTTGGATAAAATGATAATAGTTTCATGATTCCATCTGTTGCTTGAACAATCTGTATGAGGTGAATTATTGATCTTAGCCTTTCATGAAATGATAACTTTTCATCTTTACTGATATTGTCAAAATTTTCAATCTCATCAAAGATTGTTTTAACTTCTCTATGTAGATTCTTTAATTGATTGTTTACTGATTCATACAGATTTACTAATTCATATTCAATATGGGCTCTACTGTGAACTCTTTTCTCAATATCTCCTGATTCCACAAGTGCACTGATCTCTCGGTATACTGTCTTTTCATTCCCAACCTTTTCCATTACTCTTTTTGCTAATTCCGTGCCTCGAATCTTTCCATTTTCGTTTAGAATTCTAATGATTTCAATTCTGATAATCTCTGAATTTTTGTCCAATTTTTCCCCTATTTTTGATATTTTTCTATAACTTTGTCTTGTCCCATCTCACTAATCTCTTTTGTCAGTAGTTCCAGAACCTCTATGCCTTTTTTGATAGGCTCTTTTGGAATGTTTTTGTTTTCTAATTTTTGTTTCAAGACCATTTTTTCATTATTTACAAAACTGATCAATGGAACGTTTTCTCCCATGTTTAGATTGATGAAAAAATCCACATATTCAGAGGCACTACCAATACCCATACTATGTGATACATTATCTTGTATTTGTTTGAAGCACTTGAGTAAATTAGATTAAAATAATTTCAAAACTACCTCTTAGTATGGATAAATGTGATAGACGTGTTCGTGCATATAAGAACGGAAAAACACTTGATGAATGTAAAGAACTGGCTGAATCGTTGAACCCTAACTTTAAAGATCAAATTGAGCAAAATGGAAGGGTTCTTTGGTCTCAAATTTTAGAACAAGTTGATCATGACGAGTTAATCTACAAATTCACTCTCAAATTTTTGCGAAGAGACGGATATGATATTGGAAATTATAAACGCCCTCATGTTCAAAAGTTCAATCACTGGTTTACATGAAATTTGAATTAAATTTTACAACTTCCATCTGGATTCCGTAACTTCTTTGCCATAATGTATGGTGTGACTAGAAGTATTGGAATTGATACTGCGATTAGTAATGTCTGCAGCTGTGCTAATGCTAAAGATAGTGCAATTCCACTTGCTGTTCCGATAAATAATGAGAAAAATGTGCCTGCACAAGTTGGACATGCAATAAATGCCCCAACAATTGCACCTATTCCACTCATTCCACTTCCCTGTTTAGAAAATGTGTATGCGCTAACTGCAAGTGATGTGTTCAATGCAACTAGATATGAAACAATAATCTGAAGCACAAGGTTAATTGGAATTATCTGTAGTCCTATGTGTTCGGTAAGGTAGATGATTATTTTTGGCATGTATCCTAATTCACCGCAACATGGGGCAACAAATCCTGAAGGAATCTCTGCACCATAATGTATTGAGAATGTGACTTCAGGTTGATACACCAATGTACCTGATACTAGTGCAAAGAATATTCCATATCCGACAAAGGTTGCAACAAAAATCTTTCTTGACTTTTTATTCCATGTGACTAGTGCAATTATTGTAGAAAGATCTTTTTCGTTTCTTTCAATTTTGCCTTTATGATATCTGTACATTCCAAGAGCAATTGCTCCAAATGCTGCAATCAAAGCCACGTAAAAGAGATATGCAATTCTTTGGATTGCTTCAATTGCACTAGGTGTTAGTAACTCTGAATCCTGGTATCTCGCATAGATTATGAATAGTAAAGCGATTGCAACAAATCCTAAAACAATTAGTTTTTTGCCCTTGCTAATTGAATTTGATTGCTCCATGATTTTTCTGTTTTTGGCATGAGATTAAATTCTATCTTAACTTAATCTGGGCACAAAGATGT
>JBHITY010000190.1:0-1893 GCA_042138585.1 Candidatus Nitrosopumilus sp. | reverse complement strand
TTGGAGCAAAAGGACTCCTCTTTGATGATATCTTCTACACTGGTGATATCTGTACTAGGAATAGAGGATTCCTTCAAGGTGCAAAAATTCCAAAATGCAAGACCTTGATTACTGAATGCACCTTTGGATTGCCAGAGTTTGTTTTTCCAAAAATGGAGGAAATTCAAAAGCAGGTAAATGAACTGATTTCAGAATTGTATGGCAAAGGCATTCCTGTAATCTTAATGGGGTATCAATTAGGAAAGGCTCAAACTATCACTCAACTCTTTGGTCATTGGGGTCCACTTTACTTTCATGATTCTGTTAAAGAGATGAATACACTTCATCAGAAGTTTGGTGTTGAACTAAAAGATGGAATTGGTCACTCTGAGGCTCAAAAAAATGGTTTGCTAGACAAAAAGCCCTGGATTATGGTGGCACCTATGATGTCTTCAAAAAGCAAATTCGTTCAAGATATGAAATCAAAGTATGGTGCTGTAACAATTGGATTTAGTGGATGGGCACAATCAACAAAATTTTCTTTTGGAAGAAGAACTGATTATTCTATACCGATGAGTGATCATTGTGATTTTAACGAACTAGTTGACATGGTGGCACAGTCTGGTGCAGAACAAGTCTATACCATACATGGATTTGTAGAGGAATTTGCAGAACACTTGAAGAAGAAACTTGGAATTAGTGCTCAACCATTGATTGAAAATTCTCTAGACGATTTTACTTGATAAATTTATGACAATCACATTCAGCTACTAGGCAAGTTTCAGCATTTCTTATATGATCATGGGAATAGTGCTTGCATTTTTCATTTTTACAAATTCTTCTCTGAGCTTCCTTTTGAACTACTGACTGGGCAATCTCATTTGCTTTTTCCTTAGAGTATCCTTTTTTGTCCATATAGAAATGGACTATTCTATTATAGAGTACATCTGGATTGAATTGTTTTTCAAGCAAATTGATTCTTCATAAAATACGTCATTCCAATATTAAAAGATCAGTTTTTGGCCAGACGGGCTTAACTCAAAATTATTCCTATGTCCATGAGATTTGTATGTGTAAACCCTGTCTCAATGTTTCCTTTTTGTTTTTGAAAGAACCTGCCAGAATCACTATTTTTTAGAAATTCTTTCATTGTGTTTAGGTCAACCTTGATGTTTTCAGTTATTGCGCCTGCAAAAAGAGAGTTACCGTCTATTCCATCAGTCCCCATTGAAGCAATTACCATTTTTTTTGATTTTTGAGTATTCTTTAGGAGTCTTAAGACCAATTCTTGGTTTCTTCCTCCCATCCCTTTCCCAAGAACCCTAACTGTTGGTTCTCCTCCAAAAATCAGGCACGTTTTTTGCTCTTCAGAGACATTCCTGAGAATCTCAGTTACAACCTCTTTAATGTCTCCAAAAACCTGAATTGTTTTTACCTTGTAGCCTTTCTTTTTAGCTTCAGTTTCCATTGCCTTTAGACAATCTTTGTTATTTGCTATGACTTGATTTTCAATCTTTGATTTTTTTGGAGTTTCAAATTTTTCATCTTCTAGTCCCTTTTCTAAAATTTGGAGAACTTCGATTGGTGTTTTTCTTTTTAGTTTGTATTTTTCTAGAATCTCTAATGCATCTGCAAATGTCGTATTGTCCATGTATGTTGTACCTGATGCAATAGATGAAAGATCATCTCCTTCAACATCTGACATTATCAAACTTAATCCATGACATTTCATGTTCTCAACTAATTTCCCCCCTTTGATTTTTGAGAGATGTTTTCTTACACAATTAAATTCCTGAATTGTTGCACCTGATTTTAGTAATAATTTTGTAACAAAGATTTTGTCATCTAATGTTATTCCATTTGGCATAGCCAATAATGATGAACCCCCTCCTGAAACTAGGAAAATAATCAATT
>JBHITY010000189.1:0-1930 GCA_042138585.1 Candidatus Nitrosopumilus sp. | reverse complement strand
ACCCTAATGCACTATCTGAACTAATCTCCTACTTTGAAAAGGCTGGACCTCAATTAGAAAAAGAATCAAAAAAAGTAGATGTAGACCCATCGTGGCCCGCAGGCAAGCGCGCCAACTTTAGAATTGTTAACAGGCTCAAAGATGGAATTGAAAAAGATGTAGTATATGCAATTGCAGAAAAACTCGGAAAAAATGATCTTATCAAAGAAACTGGTGATGCAGTATCAATTGATGCATCACAAGAAATTACTCATGATGGTGCCATCAAAACACTAAACGAGGATTTGCTTCCTTCAATGAAGGAAGTTGGCGACAAATTTGGTTCTGGAGAATTAATCTTACCATTTGTTTTAAAATCAGCCGAATGTATGAAGGCAGCAGTAGGTGAGCTTGAAAAATATCTGTTACAAGAAGAAGGAACCACTAAAGGAAAATTGGTACTTGGAACAGTTTATGGTGATGTACATGACATTGGAAAAAATCTTGTTAAAACAATATTCCAAAACAACGGTTACACGGTATACGATTTGGGAAAACAGGTCCCACTGCAAAAGTTTCTAGAAAAAATTGATGAAGTAAAACCTGATGCCATTGGACTATCTGCACTTTTGGTATCCACATCAAAACAAATGCAGTTCTTTGTAGAGCATGCAAGAAAAAACAACATGAGTATTCCCATCTTATGTGGAGGGGCTGCAATCAATTCTAACTATATCAACAGAATTGCAAAACAAGACGGACTCTACGAGTCTGGTGTATTTTACTGCAATACAATGTTTGAGGGTCTCAAAACAATGGACAGACTTGTATCAGACAAGGAAATTTTGTTGCAAGAGTGGAAAGAAAAATTAGAAAAATGGAAAGAAACCACTCCTACACCATCATCCCAAACAGAGGGAGCTAAAAGTGCCATAGTGCCAGTCACTCCGCCAACTCCGCCAAGAATCAACATTCCAATACATCTTGATGAATCAAAAATCAATGTAAATGAAGTCTGGGAGATGATTGACAAAAAATCATTATTCAAACTATCATGGGGATTAAGAGGCAAGGCAGGGCAAGACCAAGAAGAAGAGCATGAAAAACTATTCCAGGACTGGAAAAAACGAATAGAAGACGAAAATCTCTTTGAGCCAAGTGCAGTATATGGCTACTTTAATTGTCATGGAGAGAACAACAAGCTAACAGTGGATCATCCTGCAGGGGAAAAACTTGTCTTTGACCTTCCACGCTCTACAAAACCAAAGCATCTTTGCCTTGCAGATTACTTTGGCAAAGATGACATTGTTGCATTTCAGGCAGTTACAGTTGGAAACAAAGTTGCAGATATCATAGAGCAGTGGAACAAAGAAGACAAGTATGCAGATGCGTATTATTTGCACGGACTTGCAGTAGAGTTTGCAGAAGGAATGGCTGCATGGATTAATCAAAAAATAAAATCAGAATTAGCAATTAAAGAAAAAGGTGGATTGAGGTACAGCTGGGGTTATCCTAGCTGCCCTGATGTGGGACAACATCACCTTGTGTGGAAACTACTGAATCCTGAAAAATACGGAATGACTTTGACAGAGTCCGGACAAATCGTCCCAGAGCAATCAACTGCAGCAATTGTTGTGCACCATCCAGATGCTGAATACTTTGTTCTTTAGACCTGATTTTTTTCCAAAAACTCATTCAATCCGGAAAAATCACTTGGAGATGTAATCAGCACATCTCCTGTAATCTGGTGAACCTGCGATAAAAATTCTGGAAAATTTTCTCTAAACTGCTCTAGGTTTAGGTTCAAAAATTTTGCAGATTTTTCATTTTTATCTGAAGGAAAAAGCACAATCGGGATTACAGAATACCCTTTTAGGTTTTCTGCCAGAGTTTTGACTTGATCAATGTTTTGAATGACCTGCGTCATGAAACCTTTTGGTTTGGCATTTAG
>JBHITY010000188.1:0-1952 GCA_042138585.1 Candidatus Nitrosopumilus sp. | reverse complement strand
ACTACTAGTAAGACCAGGAAACATTGCTTTTTTAATTCCCTCTTCATGTTCTTCTGAGCCTAAAACCAGACCACCTTGAGGACCAAACAATGTTTTGTGAGTACTCATTGTCATTGTGTCTGCACCTTCACGCAAGGGATCTTGAAACTTCCCACCGGCAATTAATCCAGCTACATGAGCAGCATCATAGTTAATGTGCATATCATAACTCTTGAGAAAATCAGCTAGTTCCTTGACTGGATGGGGAAATAGAAATAATGATCCTCCAAACATTGCCATTTTTGGTAATCTTCCATCTTTTTTCAGTTGTTTTACTTTCTCCTTTGTCTTATCTACATCAATAGTCATCTCTTCGGCATTAAATGGATAAAATTCAATTTCTAATCCATGAACTAAACCTGCAGTTCCTGAATGTTCCTTCTTACCATGAGAAATATGACCTCCAGCTGGGATTGAAGGGGCCAACATAATGTCTCCAGGATTTGTAAATGCAGAATAGATGGCAAGGTTAGCAACTACCCCGGAAACCGGTCGCACATCTGCAAATTTTGCTTTGTAGAGTTTTTTTGCCAATTTCATACATTCAAACTCTACATCATCAATGTAGACACACCCAGCATAAACTCGTTCTCCAGGCCAACCTTCTGCATACCTGTTGCCAAAATCTGATATTATTGCCTCACGAACAGCTGGGCTAGGAACATTTTCACTTGCAATTAATGGTATAGATGATTCAAACCATTTGTGATGTTCTTTTAGTTTTGAAAAAATTTTATCATAAGAGACCCTATTGGAAGATTTTGCCATGAACTGCAAATTGATTTTCCCAATTTAAAAACACCGATTTTAGATCCATAGGATTCTCAGTTTTATGCAAAGTATAAAAGGGGAATCAAGAGATTCTCCATCCATGGGTATGCAAGCTACTTCCAAAGGAACTATGCCAGTTGTATTGCTAAAGGAAGGTGGTTCTGAAACAAAAGGAAGAGATGCTCAAAAAAACAACATAGCAGCTGCAAAAATTATCGCAGAAATCGTACATTCTAGTCTTGGTCCTCGAGGCATGGATAAGATGCTAGTTGATTCCTTAGGAGATGTTACAATTACCAATGATGGTGCAACAATTTTGAAAGAAATCGATGTCCAACATCCTGCAGCAAAGATGTTGGTAGAAATTTCAAAAACCACTGATAATGAAGTAGGTGATGGTACCACTTCAGTAGTAGTTTTGGCTGGATCTCTTTTAGAGAGTGCTGAATCCTTACTTGATCAAGATGTTCATCCAACGATTATCGTAGATGGATATAGAAAAGCCGCAAAAAAAGTAAAAGAATACCTCAAAAATATTGCAGATAAAATTTCAGCTAATGATAAATCAATTCTTAACAAAATTGCAAAGACTTCCATGCAAACCAAACTTGTACGAAAAGATTCAGAACAATTAGCAGATATTATTGTAAAATCAATTCTCTCTGTAGCAGAAAAAGAGGGAGAAAATTATGAAGTTGATATTGATGATATTAAAGTAGAAAAGAAAGCCGGAGGTTCTATCAAAGACTCTGCAATAGTTCAAGGAATTGTACTTGACAAGGAAATCGTTCATGGTGGAATGCCTAAAAAAATTGTTGATGCAAAAATTGCTTTGATTAACACAGCACTTGAAATAAGCAAGACTGAAACTGACGCTAAAATTAACATCTCAAATCCCCAACAAATGAAATCTTTCCTAGATGAAGAAAATAGAATGCTCAAAACCATGGTAGACAAAGTAATTGGTTCTGGAGCAAATGTCATACTATGCCAGAAAGGAATTGATGATATGGCTCAACATTATCTTGCAAAGGCAGGAATTATTGCAGTTAGAAGAATTAAAGAAAGTGATCTTACCAAACTAGCCAAGGCAACTGGTGCTAGAATTGTAACTAACCTTGATGATCTTTTTGAAAAAGACT
>JBHITY010000187.1:0-1982 GCA_042138585.1 Candidatus Nitrosopumilus sp. | reverse complement strand
TAGATATTTTCAAATTTGTTCCTACTTTAGAAAAAGTAAACTTTGTTGAAACTCATGTCAACAAACAAACTCAAGAAAAGAAACCTGAAACAAAAGAAAAAACACCTGAACAAAAGGCCGCTTAAATTAAATCACTTTAGTACTCTTTGCAAGACTTTTTGCCTTTCTTTCTGTCATTTCTATCTCTTTTAGAATAGTATATCTTTCAGGTCTCAAGTCTTGTGCAATCACTAAGGCATCAACAATTTGATCTTCAGTTAAACCAATTTGTTTTGCAGTAGTTGGTGCTCCGACATCTTTTAGAGTTTTAATAATTTTTTTCCAATCTTGTCCTTGAAGTTTTGCAATCATAATAGAACCTATTCCACATTTTTCTCCATGTAATCCCTTTCCAGGAGCAATTTTATCAAGGGCATGTGAAAAGAGATGTTCTGCACCAGAACATGGTCTACTACTTCCAGCAATACATGAAGCAACCCCTGCACTAATCAACGCTTCAATAATCACTCTTGCATCTAATCCATTCTTTGCATATTTTCTTGAATTATCAAGCACCATCATAGCACTCATCAAAGCTAATTCTGCTGAGTAAGTTCCATAATATTCTCCAGTTTTTTGATGACCTAATTGCCAATCCTTTACTGCAATAATATTTGCTATCAGGTCTCCACAACCACTAGCAAGTAATCTTGATGGTGCTTTTTTGATAATATCTATGTCTACAAAAACCCCCAATGGTGCAGATGCAACAATTGAATGTGGTTTGTCACTTTTTACTGAAACAAATGGACTCGATACTCCATCATGTGATGCAGCAGTTGGGACACTAACAAATGGAATGTCTAAATTAAAAGAAATTAATTTTGCAGTATCAACCGAACGTCCTCCTCCGATACCTGCAATCACATCGCTATGATCTTTCTTTACTTCTTTTTGAATTCTATTTAGAGTGTCAATCTGATTATCCTTTGATGTATGCCATACAAACTTGATTCTTTTTGATTTCAATGATTTTTCTATTCTATTTTTAAGAACTTTTTTTACATGAATTCCTGAAATAAGCGAAATTTTTTTTGGTTTTGTTAAATTATGCAAAAACTCTCCAAATTCATTTATGTTCTTCTCACCCACAACAATCTGTCTAGGTAATTCCATTGTATGTGATTTCATGCGATCTTGATTTTTTGTCATTATTTATGATTTCCAGAGATCAAAAAGTTATTTAAAAGGGTGAAATGCCATTTACTTTATCTTAATAGGTGTATTTTTTGTCAAATAATGTCGAAGAAAAAATTCTGCACGGGACGACCACTGTAGGTATCAAGGCAAAGGATGGTGTAGTTTTGTGTGCAGATATGAGAGCAAGTGCTGGATACTTTATCGCAAATAATAACACCATGAAAATTCAAAAAATTGATCAACATGCGGGATTAACCCTCGCAGGTGGTGTTGCAGACGCACAAAACATTGTAGATATTTTACGTTATCATTCTAATCTTCATAGAGTTGAAAAACATGGACCAATCTCAATTCATTCTCTTGCAAGACTTTGCTCATTAATCTTCCATCAAAATAGAGGCTATCCATTTATGGCTGATATCTTAGTTGGTGGTTATGATGCAGAAGGCCCTGCATTGTTTAACATTGACATGTTTGGTTCTGTTGAAAAGAAAGCATATGTGACAACTGGTAGTGGTTCACCAGTAGCTTATGGTTTACTTGAAGAAGAATATAGAGAAGATCTTACAGTTGAAGAAGCAAAAAAAATTGCTTTAAGAGCTGTAAAAGCAGCAATAGTTAGAAACATTGGTACCGGTGATGGAATTAACATCGCAATTATGGATAAAGACGGATTCCGTCTTTTGACTGAAGAACAAAAGAAAGCAGTCATTGAACTTTAGTGATTTAATGCAAAGAAAACAACAACAAAAAGAATTACCTCCTAGCAGCCAGAATATAATGGCCACCATACTGCAAAGTAT
>JBHITY010000186.1:0-2014 GCA_042138585.1 Candidatus Nitrosopumilus sp. | reverse complement strand
ATGAAATTAATAAGCAAAAACTGGAAAATACCATTATTGAAAATAGCAGTAATTCTAATCATTTCAGTCATAGTATTAGGGAGCGTTAGCACTCAGAGCATATTTGCACACCAACCGGATTTTCCAGTACAAACACCTGAAGACATTTTGAAATTCTGTGAATTCTTTTATGATGAATACGATTTATTTGGTCTCGAGGGATTAGTTGATCTTCACCCCCAATACCCAAATCTGAGAGCTTGTGCTATTTTGTACAACCACATTGCATGGAGCAGTACACATCAGGCAAGAGACATTGTTTTGATTGCAGAAATTGAAAAGTATCTAGGAGATTCTAGTTTTCTCAAAGAAAGACACATCAAAGTATTCAACTCAATGCCTCCTTGGGTAATACAAGATACCAAAAGATGGACAGATGGACATTACAAAGATAGTCTATATGCATACGGGATTAGAGCACTGATAGAAAATAACGTAATCTCCCCAAAGATAGTCGACAATGTTAGTCAAAGATTATGCATTGATGGGTTATGTGCAAAAGAGACAGATTATGTAACATATTCTCATACCAGCAAATTTGGAAATACAATCACAGAAAAGTTTGAAGTAGAAAAGATTGATCAAAATGGAATTACAATTAATTCAAGAATTGTTTCAGAAGAAGGAATAAAAAATCATCATTTTTTGCTTGATGAAGATTCAAGAATTCCAATTGACGAGAAATGTTGTAGAACAGAGAAATTTCTCTATTCAACTCCCATAGAGATTGGAGATATGATAGATGAAAAGTATCAAGTATATGGAACTACAACATATCCAATTGGCAATCTCTTAAGAGAAGGAGTAATTGCAGAGAGTCAAGATAAAACTAAGGTAATAGTAATTGATAGGCAAACAGGACTGTTATTATCTGAAAAATTTGAGAAAACAGAGATTGCAACGAACTGGGAAAAATCATCAATTATCCAAACTAATGTGTTTGAAAAGTCAGAAGGAATACAATATCATGGCTTGAAAATTCCATCATGGTGGAAGACAAGTGCCATGTGGTTTACAGACGGATTAACTTCTGAAGACGAATACATTCAAGCACTTGAATACATGATTGAGAGAAGAATTCTCATTGTATAGTTTACAGAGTACATTTTAGAAGAGCATAATCAATAATTCTTTTTTCAGATGCATCTTTCATTTTGTTAATTGATTTGTAGAGTATGTTTTCAACATAGTTTGGATATTTTTCTAAAATAGATTTTTTGAGTCGCTCTCGATTTTGTATGTAATAATCTGCCAGGGGATCATATACATGATTTCCAATTAGTTGTTCTGCTTGAATTGAAAAACCAGATGACTCTACAGTATCTTTGACATCATCTAATGAATAATGCTCAGAGGACCAAGTAAATTTTAGCATACCTAAATCCTTGATAGAAGAATTCCCAAGAGTTACAGGAATAGCCATTACAAGTAATCCATTTTCAGTCAACACTCTTTTTGATTCAGAGATGAAATCAGAAAGTGGTTTGAAGTGTTGTGCAGATTCTAATGCCAAAACTCGGTCAACAGAACTATTTGTAAAAGGCAATTTGGTAGAAGATGAATTTAGAGATTCTATCTTTTGTTTTTTCCCAAAAGAAAGTTGAGAATAATTGATGTTTACATCATACAGTGAGATATTTGGGAATTTTTGCTGCCAGAGATGAGAGGGAGCAGACAAACCACTACCCACATCAACCACATTCTTTGCGGAAGACAATTCAGCAAGATTTGCAAAAATCATACACAAATTCTCTTGTGCAGGAATTGGTTCGGTGTGGTCTGGTGACCAATATCCAAAATTGAGCATATCTCCACCCGTTGCAAGTTGCATTACAGGAGATAAGGTATTGTAGAGATTTACAGTGTCTTTTTCGTTTCTACGAAAGGTCCACATGAATACATCAAGAGGGTTTATCGATACCAAAAATAAATTCAAAATTAATTGAACAGAGTCATATTAATTTCTAGGGTAGTC
>JBHITY010000185.1:0-2030 GCA_042138585.1 Candidatus Nitrosopumilus sp. | reverse complement strand
GTCCATCAGCACCTTGTTGTCCATCAGCACCTTGTTGTCCATCAGCACCTGGTGGAGGAGCAGCATTCTTGTAGAGTTCGGTAGTTACTTCGTTTACTAAAGATTGTAATGCTTCAAGTTTTGGTTTTAATTCTTCTGGCTCATTATCTAAAAACTCTTTTACTTCTTTTACAGCATCAGTAATTTTAATTCCCTGTTCTTGAGAAATTTTATCTTTAAGATCATGATTGACTAATTTTTCAGTAGTGTAGATGTAACTCTCTGCTTCATTTTTGAGATCAATTTTTTCTTTCTTCTTTTTATCTTCCTCAGAGAATTTTTCAGCATCTTCTTTTAATTTTTCAATTTCTTCTTCAGATAATTTGGTTTTAGTTTCAATAGTAATTTTTGCTTCTTTTTGAGTTCCAAGATCTTTTGCAGTTACGTTAATGATTCCGTTAGCATCAATATCGAATTTTACTTCAATTTGAGGAACTCCTCTTGGAGCAGGAGGCAAATCAGTAAGATTAAAGCTTCCTAACGATACATTATCTGTTGCCATTGGTCTTTCTCCTTGAACAACATGAATGGTTACAGCAGTTTGATTATCAGCTGCAGTTGTGAAGACTTTGCCTTTTGAAGTTGGAATAGTAGTGTTTCTTTCAATAAGAGGCTCTCTAACACCTCCAAGTGTTTCAATTCCCAATGTTAATGGAGTCACATCAAGTAAAACAATATCACTTGTTACATCACCAGCAATAATTCCTGCCTGAATTGCTGCACCCATGGCTACTGCTTCCATAGGATCAACTCCAGATTCAACCTCTTTTCCTATTACTTCACTAACAAATTTTTTTACTAGAGGAATTCTTGTTGGACCACCAATCATTACTATTTTGTCAATATCAGAATTTGCAAGTTTTGCATCCTCAAGTGATTTTTGTATAGATGGTTTACAACGTTCTACAATAGGTCCGATTAATTCATCTAGTTTAGATCTTGTTAATCTTAATTCCAGGTTCTTTGCACCAGAAGATGGATCATGGGCAATAAATGGTAAGTTGATATCAGTCTCCATTACAGTAGATAATTCAATTTTTGCTTTTTCTGCAGCTTCTCTTATTCTTGTCATTGCAGTTGTATCTTGAGAGAGATCAACTCCTTCTTTTTTCTTGAATTCATCAACAATGTAGTCAATCAGAACTTTATCCATATCAGTTCCACCAAGTTGTGTATCACCTGAAGTACTCATTACTTCAAAAACTCCACCTCCCATTTCCATGATAGTGACATCCAGAGTACCTCCACCAAAGTCAAAAACAAGAATCTTCATGTCCTCTTTTGCTTTGTCTAATCCAAATGCCAATGATGCAGCAGTTGGCTCATTAATTATTCTAACAACATCAAGACCAGCAATTGTTCCTGCATCTTTTGTTGCTTGACGTTGATTATCATCAAAATATGCTGGAACTGTAATAACTGCTTTTTCTACAGTTTCTCCAACAAATGCTTCAGCATCTTTTTTTATTTTTTGTAAAATGAATGATGAAATTTGTTGAGGTTTGTATTCTTTATCTTGAATTTTAAAGACATGATCAGAACCCATTTTTCGTTTAGCTGCAATTATGGTATTATCTGGATTTGTAACAGCTTGTCTTCTAGCAGGTTCACCAACTAAGAGTTCTCCTTCTTTAGAAAAAGCGACTACTGATGGAAATGCCTTTCCGCCTGCGGTTTGACCTTCAGCTGCAGGAATAATTGTTGGTTTTCCACCCATCATAACTGCAGCAGCAGAGTTACTTGTTCCTAAATCGATACCTATTACTTTAGCCATTTTTAATTATCATCCTTTTTTGAAATTTCTACTAATGTCGGTCTTATAATCCTCTTTTGAGAAATATATCCCTTCCTGATCTCTTTGGTGATTGTATTGTCATCCAAACTGGAATCAGTGATTACAGATATTGCTTCATGAATATTTGGATCAAAAATTTCTCCCAATGCATCAATTGGAGCCACATCATATTTTTTTAACATGGAATCCATATTTT
>JBHITY010000184.1:0-2058 GCA_042138585.1 Candidatus Nitrosopumilus sp. | reverse complement strand
TGAGATTATTTACATAAACACCAGCACAAAAAGCAAATGCAATCATCGAAGTTAGAAGATTATTAGATTTTTTGGCATTATTTGATAAAAAGTACCAAAAAAGAAAAAAGTGTTTCCCTCTATTGGAAGGGATCAATGAATGGACAATTGACTATATGATCAGAGTCCATGGGTCTTGCAATTCCAACTGAAATCAATCCTGCTTGTTGATATGCATCGATGTCCGCTTTGGTTTCAAGTACGGCAGGTTTGGCCTGATCATCCCAACCAATCATGAATATCCTCCACATTGGAGAATAGTTTGCATCACCTGGTGCACCTGCTGCGATTCCTGGTTGGAATCCTAATGGTCCAGATCCTGCAATTCCATTTCTGAATTGGAATAGATCCACTGCTGCAGAGTTTGCAATCAAACTAGCTGATGTTGGTGCATCAACTACTCCCATCATTCCTGCCGGACCGCTTGGAGTAGCATCGGTTACAATATAGTAGATTGTTCTTCCATCAGGTCCCCAACCTCTATGAGCTATGAATGTTACAGTCATCTCCTCAGTATCAATGTCTAGTACTTGTCCTCCGCCATATGGTGTATCATCAGCTAGAGTCTTGTCTTCTTTTACCATCATCTGGCCTTCTGGCCAAACAATCTGTGGCATGTTCAATACTACTGGTACTGGTGATAGTGTAACCTCACCTGCATCTTCGGCTTCCAAAATCATCTCTTCTGAGTCTAAGATTCTTGGAGTTACATCCTCAGCCCAGGTTACATGTACGTGTGCAGTTAGTGCACTGTAAGTTTCTTGTTGTGCAGGCGTACTAGTAAATACTTCGCCTTGGAAGTTGTGGACACCATCACCGGATATTCCGTTTGTAAACATGTAGGTTGTAGATAATGCCTCATCTGGTGCGTTTGCCAAAAGTGGTGCAAGTTCTACCTTCCATCCTTGATTTTCAGTAATGACTTCTGCATGTGTAGGATCACTAGAGTCAGTTATGATGAAATAAACAGATTCACCGTTGTAGAATCCCTGATGCATTGGTATGGTTGCTGGAACATTAGCTCTTGATAATGCAAGTAATGAGCCGGGAGATGCAATTTCTTCCCCCTCCATTACAATTACATTGTCATTTGCTGAAACAATAGTTCCCCATCCTCGAGCTTCTATTTTCTTTGCAGAGGATTCATGCAGACAAGCATGATTTCCTGTTTGAGTTTTTTTTACAAGAACATCTCCATCTTTACAAGTTACCATATCAATTGCAAATGAATCGGAGATGATGTTTGGGCTAACAAATATCATCATTAAGGGAATCAGTGCAACAATGGTCAATTTTGTTGTAAAATTTGATGTCATTGATTGCAAAAATGACAAATACTATAAAATATTTTTACCAATTTTGCATCATTATGAAAAATTTTTGGTCATTTGAGAAGACTTTGGATTTTCCTAGCAGTTTGGTCGATATCGACATCAGGTTCTGCTGAAACAAAAAGAACCATTCCATTTACCAAAAAAGTCAAAGTAACTACATTTGCTCTCCTAGCTGCTGCATATTCAACTGCACCTAGGTTATCATCAAAATCTTGCCTAGTCCTTATCCGCAGCACAGCCTCAATGAACATTTTTTTTCTTTCTTCCTCATTTTTAAGAGGGGTAACATCCTTCCGAAAACTACCTGCTACCTGATTTCCCATCATATCCAAAAATCCAGCAAATCGGATTTCAGGTTCATTTGCAAGCAAATCACACTTTTCCTTAAGATTTTGAGTTTCTGAGGACATGTTTCACAATACAGATTTGTTGGATAAATATAATCTATTGATTTTTAGTTTAAAATTTCAAAAATTCTTGTAGATATGAAAATTAAACGAGTTTGAAAATTAAATTCTGATTGATAGTTTCTTTTGAGCAAAAATTGTCCCAATCATTCCAGAAATAGCTCCAGGTATTATTGTCATTAACCAAACATTTCCAATGATATCAGATGAAGAATGAATTACATCATATGAAAGAACATCATTATAAACATAAAATTCTAGAAAGGTCATTGCCAACA
>JBHITY010000183.1:0-2065 GCA_042138585.1 Candidatus Nitrosopumilus sp. | reverse complement strand
TCCTTTCCATTTAACTTACCAAAATAAAATCCAGGACAGGAACAGTAGAGACCGCTAGGATCAACCCAATGTTCTTCACCCTTCCCAACAACAGTCCAAATTTTCCTTTGGCTAGGCTCAAAAACATGTAATTTTACACGCTTTTCTGAAACAAGTGATTCTATCCTATCTGGATCTTTGTTCACAAGAATTTAATCAGATATCTGCAGTATAACTTTGATGCTACAATCCAGGATCATACCAGCAAAACCAGCATTAGTTTTGGAAGGGGAGAGAAAACATCTTGTTGTAACAGACCTTCATATCGGATTTGAAAGTAGTATGGCATCAAATGAAATTTTCATTGGAAAGAATTCTACAATAAATGAAACAATTCAAGAACTCTCTGAAATGATTGATGTAGAAAAACCTGACTCGTTAATCCTACTAGGAGATGTAAAATCAAGTGTCAAAAGTATTTCAAAGAGTGAGTGGGATGAGATTCCTTTGTTTTTTGATAAAATTAGTCAAAAATGTGAGGTAGTTTTGGTTCCTGGAAATCATGATGCAAATATTTCTAGACTAGTTCCTCAAAACATTACAATGATCAGTTCAACTGGAATTGTTGAAGAAAACACATTATTAACGCATGGACACACAATGCCATCAGAGAATTTCTCACATGTTGATAAAATTATCATGGGGCATGTTCATCCAGTGTTTTTTCAAGAAGATTCTGTTTTAAATGGACAGAGGGTTTGGGTTTCTATGAAAATAGAAAAAGAAAAAATTTTTCCAAACAAATCAGGAGAATTGGAAATTACCATAATTCCTTCATTTAACAAGTACTTTTACGCAACTCATAGAAAAAAATACAAAAAATCAATTTCTCCAATTATTGACAGGATAAAATCAGTTGCAAAAGCAAGAATTGTTACGCTTGATGGAACAATTATTGGAAATGAATCAATTATTGATCAGGTTTTGTGATAATTACTCAAGAACATCATATGCTTCAATTGGGTCTTTTGTAGTTTCATTATTTTGTAACCATTCCAATGTTTTAACAAAAGAATCTGCCAATTCAAGAGTAGTTAAAACAGGTATTCCCAATTCCAAAGACTTTCTTCGTATTTGATATTCATCATCAAGCATTCCAACATATTTTTCTAAAGACAAAGTACTTGGGATGTTTATGATAAAGTCAATCTTTTTCTCATAAAGAAGATCAGAGATGTTTGGTTTTCTTTCTGGTTCTGAAATCTTGTGTACAATTTCAACATCACCCACTTTTTCTTCAAAGAATTCTGCAGTGTGTTCTGTTGCTAAAATTTTGAATCCTAATTGTTTGAGTTTTGCAATACTTGGCAAAAGTTTTTCTTTATTTGCTGCACCACCAACAGTTACCAACGCAGTTCCCTTATCAGGAAGGTTGTATCCAACTGAAGTCAAACCTTTTGACAATGCATCATAGAAACTATCACCAAAGCATGCGGCCTCTCCGGTAGATTGCATTTCAACACCTAATGCAATATCAGCACCATCTAATTGCATGAATGAAAATTGAGGTACTTTGATTCCATAGTTGTGAATCTTTTGCCATTTATTTTCAGGGATTTTAGGAAGAGGTTTATCCAAAATTGCTTTTGCTGCAAGCGAAATTAGATTGGTTTTGACTAATTTTGAGACAAATGGCATGGAACGAGATGCACGGATATTGAGTTCGATTACGTATACATGATCATCATGTATTAGGAATTGCAGGTTGAATGGTCCTTTGACATTAAATGTTAATGCAATTTTTTTAGTATAATCATTGATTGTTTCAATAATTTTATTATTTAATCTCCAAGGAGGAATACACATCATTGCATCACCAGAGTGAACACCAGCTGAATCTATGTGTTCAACTATTGCACCAATTACAACTTCTTTTCCATTACTTATTCCATCAACATCGACTTCAAGTGAATTTAGCATGAATTTTGATATTACAACAGGATGATCAGGAGAAACATCAGTAGCTTCTTTGACATATGTTTTAAGTTCATCTTGAGACCAAACAACTTTCATTGCAGCTCCAGAC
>JBHITY010000182.1:0-2069 GCA_042138585.1 Candidatus Nitrosopumilus sp. | reverse complement strand
TTCCAAAAAATAAACTAGTTGTAATTAGTGGATTATCCGGATCTGGAAAATCTACTTTGGCTTTTGATACAATCTATGCTGAAGGACAAAGACGATATGTTGAATCACTTTCTGCATATGCTCGTCAGTTCTTGGAGATGATGGATAAACCTGATGTTGATTCTATAGATGGATTGTCTCCTGCAATTTCAATTCAGCAAAAGACCACTAGTAAAAACCCTCGTTCTACTGTTGGAACAACTACTGAAATTTACGATTACATGAGATTGCTTTATGCCCGAATAGGTATTCCTTATTGTACTAATTGTGGACGAAAAATCTCCACACAATCAATTGAGACGATTTGTGATTCTGTATTGCGAGAATTTTCAGGCAAAAAGATTCTGATATTATCTCCAATTATTCAGAGAAAGAAAGGAACCTATGAGAAACTCTTTGAGCAGATCAAAAAGGATGGCTATTCCAGAATACGCCTAAATGGTGAAATTTTGAGCCTAGATGAGGAGATTCCTCCCCTTGACAGGCAAAAATGGCACAATATTGAGATTGTAGTAGATAGAATCACTACTGAAAAATCTGAACGCTCAAGATTGTTTGAGGCTATTCAGACTGCAATAAAGGCATCAAAAGGAGATGTAATGATTGCATCAGAAAAATCTGAAAAAATCTTTTCTCAAAATAATGCTTGTCCTTATTGTGGATTAACAGTAGGTGAATTGGAACCAAGGAACTTTTCATTCAATTCTCCATTTGGCTTGTGTAAAGAATGCAATGGTCTTGGTGTCAAAATGGAATTTGATCCTGACTTGGTTATTCCAGATAAATCAAAATCAATTCTGGATGGAGCAATAGTTCCATGGAGCGGAAGATTCTCTTCATTTAGAAGACAAGCATTAAGGGCAGTTGGTAAAAAATTTGGCTTTGACTTGATGACTCCAATTAACAAAATTAAACCAAAACACCTTCAAATTATTTTGTATGGAACAGATGATCTAATTGATTTTAATTATCGTTCAAAATCTGGTGATTCTTCATGGCAATATACCAATGCCTTTGAAGGCGTATTGGATAATCTTCAACGTGTCTTTATGGAAACTGATTCTGAATCAAAACGTGAATGGCTAAAACAATTCATGAGAGACACTCCATGTAATGCATGTAATGGTAAAAAACTCAAACCAGAATCACTTGCAGTAAAAATCAATGATAAGGGAATCATGGATGTTTGTGATTTATCTATTGACCATTGTTATGATTTCTTTTCTACACTAAAGCTTACTGAGAATGAACAATACATTGCAAGAGATGTACTAAAAGAAATCAAAGAAAGACTAGAATTTTTGATGAATGTGGGTTTGAATTATCTTACACTAAACAGACTAAGTTCCACATTGTCTGGTGGTGAATCTCAAAGAATTAGATTGGCTACTCAGATTGGCTCTAATCTTACTGGTGTCTTGTATGTATTGGATGAACCAACTATTGGTCTTCATCAAAGAGATAATGCCCGACTAATTAAAACGTTAAACAAGCTACGAAATCTTGGAAATACCGTCATTGTAGTAGAGCATGACGAAGAAGTCATACGAAATTCAGATTGGATGGTGGACTTGGGTCCTGGGGCTGGTGTTAATGGTGGAAGTGTTGTTTTTGAAGGAACAGTAAATCAAATTTTAAATGGACACAAATCTGTCACTGGTGATTATCTTAAAGACAATTCATTAATCATGTTGAAAGATAAAATCAGAAATAATTCTGGCTCCCTTGTTGTACAAAAGGCATCAGAAAATAATCTTAAAGATATTGATGTAGAATTACCACTCGGACTTTTTGTTTCTATTACTGGTGTTTCAGGTTCTGGTAAATCAACTCTAATTAATGATATTTTGCTAAAGGCTTTGGAGAACCACTTTTACAAATCAAACGTAAAGCCTGGGGCACACAAAAAGATTCTCGGTCTAGAAAATATTGATAAAGTAATTGCAATTGATCAATCTCCAATTGGAAGAACCCCACGTTCCAATCCTGCAACATACATTGGTGCATTTACTCCAATTAGAGAATTATAT
>JBHITY010000181.1:0-2086 GCA_042138585.1 Candidatus Nitrosopumilus sp. | reverse complement strand
GAAAAAGCATACTATGACAAAGATTTGAAGGCAACAGATGCTGTAATGAACTTGTATAATTCCGGAATCGATATTTCAAAAATTCAAAAATGTTTTAGCATTGGAATGTTGGGTCAAAAAAGAAAACTTGTTCCCACTAAATGGAGTATTACGGCAACAGATGATATTATCTCAAAATCACTTGTGAATGAAGTATTAGACTACTCAATAATTGATTCTTGTAAGGTTTTTTCATATGCTCATTTAGGAAACCATTTCTCTGTAGTTTTGTTTCCTCATAGGTGGATTTTCGAAATGGTTGAAGCCTGGTATTCCAATGGTGTTTTAGGATTTGGCTCTGATTATGAAGATGCTCGTGGAATTGATCATCCTCCTGCTATTGCAGGAGCCTATTTTGCAGCAAAATTAGGAGTTTTAGAGTATCTAAATAAGAAAAAAATTCAATCTGGAGTCATTATTCTAAGAGAAATACGACCTGAATATGCAATTCCTGTAGGTGTGTGGCAAGTCAGAGAAGGAATTCGTGAGGCGATGAAAGAATCCCCTGTTATTGCAAATGATTTTGAGGATGCATTAAATTTGGCATCAAAAAAACTGAGTATTAGCAAGTCTGAATGGCTTGCTCATGGAAATATATCAAAATTAATGAGACAAAAAACTCTCTCAGACTTTTTCTAAATTATTTTGATAGCATGTGAAATAGATTTCCTGGTTGGGGATCTGCATATAGGAGGAAATATGTTTGACTTGCAAGGTATGTCTTGTTGAATCTGTAAACCATTGGATTTATCTCTGCTAGAATTTTTCCGATTGTTATCTTTTCTTCTCTAAACTCGTCTAATAATTTGAAAAATTGTTCTTTTTCAGATTGATTCAAATCTTTTGAAAAATATCCAAATATGTGTAATAGAACATTTGAATGGGTTTTAACCGTTGCTTGTTTTTCTAATGCTATTTTGAGATGTTTTTCATATTCTTCTATTATTCCTTCAGATAAATTTTTCTTGTAACTTGCAACAATATTTCCTAATTTTTTTAATTCATCTTGACTGTGTGCCATAAGCATGTATTTGTTCATGGCTTGAAACGAAACAAGATCTTTAATTTTTCCTTTCTTTACATCTTTGAATCTTTCAAAGACATATTCATTCACCTCTTTTTCTGAAAGCACAACTGTCTTTGAAATTTCCTGATTTTTGCTCACCTTTTACAAAGAAAATTTTTTGCTTATAAACGCCGACACACTAAATTTCATTTACCACTAGAGATTGACATCCCTTTTGGACACTAGAAAATTAATTGGCACTAGCTTATATAGAATGAATGTAAATTTGCATTAATGAAAACTGCAATAACTGCAATTGCCGCAATACTTCTAATGGCTACAACTGTTTCTTCTGCATACGCAGAAGTTCCAGCTTGGGTAAAGAACAATGCAGGTTGGTGGGCAGACGGTTCCATTTCTGAATCTGATTTTCTCAAGGGAATTGAGTTTCTAATTAACGACGGAATAATTCAAGTTCCTCCAACATCTGTTTCTGCAGAATCTTCTGAAGGCGTCCCTGCTTGGGTAAAGAACAATGCAGGTTGGTGGGCAGACGGCATTACCACAGATGGTGAATTTGTCAATGCTATTCAACACTTGATGTCTATGGGACTCATTTCTGTCGCATCAAATAATGCCGCAGAGAGTGCTAAAGTAACTCCAGTAGAAAGTTCTAGTTCTGAATTAGCAGGATATGAATCTGAATTAGAGGCATGCTCTGAAATTAAGAAAGCATATGATAGACTAAAATGTGAAAAAGCAGCTGAGCACAAAATCGCTGTTTATGAATACAAACAAAATTCTCAAACATATCAGGCTGGTCCAATAACTTACTATTGGTCTGGACTCGGTACTGAAGGAAATAGTTTTGAAATTTCATCTTCAGGTCAAGCACTGCTTTATCTAAGATTCATGGCTGAAAATACTGGTTCCGATTCCAATGAAGCATTATACTGCACTGGACCAGCTGTCTGCAACTATGATGTAACAAACGGTAGCAACGATTACAAGTATTCACAAATGGACTTTACAAGTGCACAG
>JBHITY010000180.1:0-2131 GCA_042138585.1 Candidatus Nitrosopumilus sp. | reverse complement strand
CCCTGCAGGACCTATCTTCCTAACTGGTACTGCAATCATTCTATCACTTGATGCATTCTTCCCATATGATACACTAGGTCCTTTACAATACATCGTTCCTTATTTTGTACAAGCTAATGTTTGGGTAATTACAGTACTTGATCTTGGTACTGCTGTTGCAAGAGACAACGTCATGTTCTTACGTGGAGATCATGGTTCAATGGCTCTTCAAGTATTTTGGCCATCAGCTGGTGTTCACAGTATTATCATCTTCTCATTAGTTATTGGTGCATTCATGCTAAAGATGAATATTCCTAGATCCAGAAAATCCATGTACTTTGTTTTAGGAATTTTTGGAACCATAACTGTAAATCTAATTCGTATATTCTCACTCTCCTGGTATGCCCTTAAAGTGACAACTGACCCTGTGGCATGGGAGGAATATCACAAAATTGCAGGTGAAATAATGTTCTTGCCGTGGTTATTTGCATTCATTTTGGTAGTGATACTAATAGAATCTCGACGTCTCAAAAAACAAGAAGAACAAGATGCAGCTAAAAATAACTCGTAATGTCTCTTTGCCCTTGACTCTCTGAAAGTTCTGAGACTTTGACCCCTAAGCGCCTAATCGTAATTGTCTGATTTTCTAGTGCTTCTTTCAGTAATTGCTCTGCAGTTTTTTCTAATTCTTCTAAACTCATCGTAGGGTTTCGTAGCATTTTTGATTTTGATTTATTTGACAAATCTGATTGTACAAAACTTATTCCAACTGATTTGAACATCTGATTCTTTTTTTGAATTATTTCGTGAACTTCTTTACATAATTCTAAAATATTTTCCAAAAGAAATTTGTAATCTTTTGAATCTTTTTTCAGAGTGACAATTTTTCCGTGTTGAATACTGGACTCTCTTTCTTTGACTGGTTCATCATCAATTCCTCTTACCGCATTGTAGATGTAAGTTCCACTCTTTCTGCCAAATTCTTTGTTCAATGTAAATACATCAAGCTTCTTTACGTCTCCAATCGTTTCTAATTTCATTTCTACAAATCTTTGTTCTGTTTTTTTACCTATACCTGGAATGTCTCTTATTTTTAATGACTCTAAGAACTGGTCAATTTTTTCTGGTGATACAATTGTTAACCCGTCAGGCTTTTGGAAATCTGACGCAATTTTTGAAATTAATTTATTTGGTGAAATTCCAATTGAGCAACTTAGTTTTGTTTTTTCTCGTATGGAATTTTTAATTTGCTGGGCTAAGTGACTAGCTTTGTTAAAATTCCCTTCTGTTCGTTTTGTTACATCCAAGTATGCTTCATCCCTTCCCACGTATTCAAAAATATCAGAAAACCCTTCCATGATTTTCATTGCCTTTTCAGACATTTCAGAGTAATAATCAAAATCTACGGGTAGGAATACTGCATCTCTCCTTTCTGCTAATCTTTTTTTGGCAAAGACTATGGGGATTCCAGACTTTGCACCATATTTTCTTGCAGTATAGTTTGCAGTTGCAATGGCACCGCTATCTCCCCCTCTGTCTGAAAACACACATACACAAACGGGTTTTGATTTTAATTCTGGTGATCTTATCTCTTCACACTGAGCATAAAAATAGTCAAAATCTATGTGGAAAACGATTCTTGTTTCCAATACTATGAGATGAACTTTAGATTATTACAATATTGTGTATTCATCTAAATACTCAATTAGATTAGTATTCTCATGGGTGACTATCCTGTATCTGTTGATGAAAATGGGCTAAAAATAAAACCTGAAAAAATGGAACAAGAGAAACTATATCACTGTATTTTCAAAGAAAAAGCAATGTTAGTTTTCAAAGATTCCCAAGATGTCATGAATTGTTATGAGATTGAAGAAAAAGAACTTGTAGAAAAAATCAAACAAATTAGCAATGATGACGATCTAGAAAAATTATTTGATGAATATCTTAAAGGCCAAGACCTGAATAATTAAATAAAAGCGAGAGAGAATTTTCTTATTAAAGGAATAACAAATTGAGTAATAACAAAAAATCAAAAGATGCAGAAGATATTTTATCAGAATTTGACTCTAGAAATAAATCCGAACCTGAACCAACACCAGAACCAGAACCAGAACCAACACCAGAACCAGAACCAGAACCAACACCAGAA
>JBHITY010000179.1:0-2140 GCA_042138585.1 Candidatus Nitrosopumilus sp. | reverse complement strand
CATTTAGCATTGAGTCATCATAGAAACCCAATACCTTTTGATTAATTTTTGATTCAAAAACTAGGGGTTCATTTCCAGATATTTTCAATGTCAGTGGAAGTGCAACTTTGAAAAAGTTTCCTGAACGGTCTGTTGCTTGAATCCAAACATCAGTTGTCTGCATTGGTTGTAAGAATTTCATCTTAAATGAGATTGTAAATGTTTCAACTAATCCATCAAGGTTTGGAACTTGTCCTCCTTCTACAAATTCGGTAGACTCCTCAATTACTACGTCTGCAGGACTCCAATTTACAGTATCATCATAATCATAAAACAAATCCTCTCCGGTATTACGCCATTCATAATATGTTGTACTAACTTTTCCATATTCATCAAAATTATTTGCATAAAACAAATTCATGTCATTTGGTCTATTCAAGAAATTGGTATAGGTTCCACTATCGGCAATTCTTTCCAAAGTTCTGTTATCTGTAAGTTCTAAAATAATTTCAACTTCATCACCAGGATCTGCAATAATTGGAGTTTTGTAATCATCAAACATTGGGTATGGTGTTTTTTGATCAAATATCCAAACATAATCACGTGTTTGTGAAATTTGTGGAGAGTTATCATTAACTATTTCATCAGAAGTATCTGAAGTAACATGCACTTCAACTTTGGCGAGTTTTGGAGATTCACAATCATAGCATTCTGAATCATTTTTTTCTTCATCCTCTTGTGTTTCTTGCATTTCTTGTACACCTAAAGATAAGTAACTGGAAGGATCTCCTTGATTAAAGTAAGTTGCAGCAGCATAATCTGCAGTTCGTAGTCCACTTGAAATTCTTAATTCATCAACTTTACCTTTAAGCTCATTGTTAACTTTGGCACAATTATTTCCACTTACACCGTCAACATCTCCTCCTAAAACCATTCTCAAGTCACTTGTCTTAATCACATGATTAAGCATACCTGAACGATTTTGATCTTTTACTAATTCTCCATTAATGTATAGCTGGCTGTTTCCTTGTGTACCATCAGCATCTTTTTGGTTATACACGGCAACAACGTGATTCCAATTTGTAAATGCAGCGGGATTATCATCATCAACTGGATGACCTGGATCAACTGTACTAACATAAAATTCAGTCAATATTTTCATTTTTAGATTTCCAGATCTCCACAGATTAATGTGGTTTGACCATTTGGTATTTGCATCACCTGTATGAGTGGTGCAAAATGATACTATGTCGTTATGTAGGGAATCATTTCCACCAGGTGGAGTATTAGTAACATCTCCAACCCAAAGTTCAATTGTAAAATCTCTTGATGGCATTCCTTGAATATTATCATGAGTCCAAATCATGTCTCCGGTTCCTTCATTATTATTAGTAGTAGTTGGACCTTTCAACCATTGTCCTCCACCTATTTGACCATCAGTGTCATGAGGAATTCTGGCATCACTATAACCAACTTTTGTTCCACCACCGCCTCTACCATCATTTCCATTACCAGTCGCATCAACAAATTCACCTATAGTTCCAGTTGATGTTTGATTCAAATGCCAAACTAAAACATAATCATCATTCCACACATCTGCAGAATTAAAACCGATACTGTTTCCCTTGTAGTAAATGTAGATGTCTGTAGAACTAGTTGCATCTAATGTTGGAAAATTAACCCATGCAATTATCTCCCCAGTTGTATTATCGTACTGTTCAATTTCATGAGAAAGTTTTGTAATTCCATCAGATTCAGTAAAAACAAAATCACGTCCCATGTTTTCATTTGCTTGTTTCAGATCATCATGTGTAAATTTGATTAAAACTGGAAAATTAATAAGATCATTTGAAATCACAGAATTCAAAGATACAGTGATTTTATTTCGATATTCCCATTCAGTATCATACCATGCACCAAATGCATCAGAAGGTACAAGAAACGCTATGGAGAATAATACCAATATCGATAAAATAATTTTTAATTGCATGAGATCTGATCGAAGTTTTTTCTAGTATGTATAATTTTCAAGAAATTTAGACTAATCCTAGGCGTAAATATTTCAAAATCACACCCAAAATAGAATGTAACGAAAAGATGACAATTTCTAATAATATTATAAACGATTTCTAACAAAAATCACTATTGAGTATGAAAAAAT
>JBHITY010000178.1:0-2155 GCA_042138585.1 Candidatus Nitrosopumilus sp. | reverse complement strand
GAAAATCATTCTTGTCTCTCAAAAATAGGTCAGAAATTATTACAGTAAGTGTTGAATCGAGGACTGAAACATAGCTAAGAAAATTGCCTCGGATACGATTAACCAAATTGACATATTCCTTGTCTGTAAGTTCTTTGGAATTATCCGGCAAATCAAAACCAAAGGGCTCGCTCATGAGTTATGCCTAGAAAAATGGTAAATAGATTTTTGGATTCAATTCTGGTCTTTGTTAGTCAAGTTACACATGCTGTGAATCATTCTTTACACTTGAAATTAAGTACATTTTTCTAAATCTAAACCATGGCTAATTTGAGCAACAAGTGGACAAAACCACCTACTCCTAGTATTGGCGAAAAGATTGGTGATGCCGTCAAGCCTAAAGGTGCTCTAAAACCACGAGTTCAAGAAGGAGTCAAAAGATTACGATTACAGATTCAAAAATTAGATAAAATGTTGTCTGGCTTGCAGGAGCGTGATGGGCAACTATTTTCAAGAATTGTAGATGCAACTCAGAAACATGATACTCAATCAGCCAAAGTTTTAGGAAATGAATTGGCAGAAATTAGAAAAGTTATCAAAATCATGAGTAGCGCAAGAATTGCTCTAGAACAAATCGAATTACGATTAACAACATTTAGTGATCTTGGAGATACTGTTGTGGCAATCATGCCAACAATGGGATTAATGAAGAATCTCAAATCATCACTAGGAAAAGTAATGCCTGGAGCTGAAGCCGAAATTGGCCAAATGGCTGAAATGCTGGGTGGATTTATGACTGAAAGTTTCTCAGGTGATGCAGTATTTGGAACAGATGAAACCACAAACGCTGAATCTGAGGCAATTCTCAAAGAGGCAGCTGCTGTTGCAGAAAGTTCTGCAGGACAAATGTTCCCATCAGTTCCAACACAAACAACAACATCTACAGAATCCTCTTCCAAATTTTACTAGAAAAAAATAGTTTTTTCTAAAATCTTTTCTTATAACCATTACTCAACTTTGATACTGAGCTTTCCTGCTTGTTGGTTAAATGCTGTTTTGAGATTTTCCAATAATGCAAAAACTTTCAGGAATATTCTTGCTCACAGTATTATTTTCAGGAGCTTTATTCTCTAGTTTTGCATTTGCTCAAGAAGGTCCAATTGCAGAAGATGACTTTTACACAGTTGATGAGGATTCACTTCTAATTGTTGATCCTATTGGTGTTCTGCAAAATGATACTAACACAACAGATATTCCATTAAATGCAGTTCTTCTAAATGATGTTAATTTTGGAACTCTAACATTCCATCAGAATGGAAATTTTACTTATTTACCAAATGAAAATTCTGTTACTACTGATTCATTTTCCTATGTATCCAATAATGGTACCCACAGCAGCAATGATGCTACTGTGATAATTTTTGTAAACCCAATAAATGATGCACCTGTTGCCCAAAATGATTACGTTGAAACTCAACAAAATGTTCCTATTACAATAGATGTTCTTGAAAATGACTCTGATGTAGATAATGAATCATTGAATATCTTCTTGGAAATTGATCCCTCAGAAACTAGAGGATTTGTAGAAATACAAGAATCTCAAGTCTTGTTTACACCACTTGCAGGATTTGTGGGAAATGCTACATTTTCTTATGTGGCTTCTGATGGAGAGAAAACTAGCAATTCTGCAACTGTTACAATCTCTGTAATTGAGGTTGAAGAATCAAACGACTCTTTATTTGAACAAATTTTTGAGCAAATTCGATTAATCTTCGATAAAGTTACCGTTTTAGAGGATGAAATAACTAAACTCAAAGAAGAAAATACTTTGCTTGAAGAAAGAATTTCTGCACTTGAAGCACTTCATAATGATGAAACATCAGGACATAACGAAAAGGTAACTATCTGTCATAAAGGTAAAAACACAATCACAATTTCTGCAAACGCAGTATCTGCCCATCTTAATCATGGTGATACAAGAGGAAAATGTACAGATACTGTTCCCACTAACTCATTTTCAACATTTACAACATCCATTGCACCACAAACAACCTTCTCTAAT
Organism: Candidatus Nitrosopumilus sp.; assembly: GCA_042138585.1. GTDB lineage: Archaea > Thermoproteota > Nitrososphaeria > Nitrososphaerales > Nitrosopumilaceae > Nitrosopumilus. The sequence continues at coordinate 114 of JBHITY010000178.1, read as the reverse complement.
GAAAGAGTAGAGATTTGTCACAACGGCAAAGTGACTCTTTCTCTTCCAGGAAATGCTGCCAGACATCATATGGAAAATCATGACGATGATTATCTTGGTCAATGTACCGATAAC
>JBHITY010000177.1:0-2157 GCA_042138585.1 Candidatus Nitrosopumilus sp. | reverse complement strand
GCGTTGAGATAGTCAATCTTTTCAAATATATTGATTCAAAAACCACATACGACATTAAAAGATATGACAGAAGATGTATGTGACTTTTGTAAAGGTGTTGGTTCTAGCGGTTCAAATGTATGTGTATATTGTAATGGTACAGGAGAATGGAATCAAGCAGCACAAGCATATGTAAAAAATCACATCTGTCAATGCATAGTAATGGATAGAAAATTTTGTCCAGTTTGCAACAAACCATGTCATCACGATACTTCACTAAATCCAAAACAAAAGATTGATCCAGGATATGGTGGAATGTCAGAAAAAGAAGTTACTGTAATGACATAATCATCAAGTATCTATTTTCTCAACAAAGTGTTTACCATCAGCTGTTCTACATTGTCGTGGATGTGATTCCATTACAGGATTACCTGCAGAAACGCATTCTTCAAAACTGTTAATATCAAAAAATTGTTTTTGAAAGGATTCAAAGATGGTGATTTTTGGCATTTCACACGGGGCAGTAATACAATTGAAGGTTTCAAATTCGTTGATTAATGGAACAAAGAATATGACTGCAACAGATACTGAGATAATACAGACTATAGTTATCACTAGATTTTTAATCACTGGTTGCATTGAATAGCAGAATAAATATTGTTTATGATTAATTTGTAGAACACAACGTAGAATATTAAGAAATTACCAAAAAAGATTTAGTAAAAAGTGATTCTTTTTGACTATGATTTTTTAACAAAGACATGATAGTATGGTATTCATTGAGTCAGAGACATCTCGCGGTGTTAGCTGGGGGCCCAAAAGCTCACATAAACTAGTTAATACAATTACAGAGTCTCCATAGTAAAGGAGACTGCTTTTTTCTCTGGAGGATTAATTTTTGGCCAATCTAGATCCTAAAGTAATTAATATTCCAAAAATCGAAGCACAGTATGTCATTTGGTGAAGTTGATACACTAAACATGCTCTTTGACAAACTGCAAAGTTTGTTTGACGAGTCACAAGGATACTATGAATCATTTCTAGATACTAACAACATGTACAAAAAGGGTCAAATTAGTGACAAAGAATTCTTTCAGAAATTAGGAGATTATACAGTAGCATATTCTGCATTAGAATTTCTAGCAATCAAAGTAATCTTTGAATTAAAAAAATCAATGGGTTCAGGTTCTGGAAATACACAATCACCAGGTTTGATGCCAGGTATGGGACAACCAGGAATGATGGCAGGGGGTATGCCACCTAGAGCAGGAACTGCACAAAATCCAGTTGGCGGCGGTCCTCCAGGAATTGTATCTGCACAACAAGCATTCAATGATGTTGGAACATTACCATCACCAGATCCTGCATTAATGCCAAGACAAAGAGCACCACAAAATAATGGAAACGGATGTTCATCATGTGGTGCAGAGTTAAGACCAAATGCAAAATTCTGCACAAAGTGTGGAGCTAAAGCATAAAATTAGAAATTAAAAATTAGTTTACTCTTGAGTTGTTCCACATTCTGGACAAAACTTTGCTGTTGCTGAAAGACTAGTGCCACATTCTGAACAAAACTTTCCATCAGTTTTTTGTTCAGTGTAAGCATTTCCCATTAATCCAGAGCTCTTGACTGCTCCAGATGGCTCGTATTTTTCATCATCAATCAAAACAGGTTCAAAATCTTGTTCTGTTAAAAAGGTCATCATTCTTGGAATACCTTTTCCATCATTGTTTGGATCTGGTACAGAATCTCCTAACCAAAATGCAAATCTCATTAGAGTTAGTTCTGGAGTTGAAAATGCCAAGGTATGTTTTGACATGTATTCCTGTGCTGCTTTTTTGCCATCAAATACTTCCATGAAGATAATATTCGGTGTTTATGTATAATAGTTTCTGGAAAAGTGGACCGGGAGGGAATCGAACCCTCGACATCCTCGTTGCGAACGAGGCATTATACCCCTAAACCACCGGCCCTCAAACTACTCTTAGAGTTCTGCTTTTATTCATTGTCTCGAACTCGGTTTAAATAAGCGATGAGAGTTAACTTTGCGTGTTAAACAACAAGAAAGGTAAAGTGAATTAACAATGGTAAATGTAAAACAAGATTCTAATTGTTTGCGTTGTGGGAAGAATTCTTTATTGACAGATGATGTAACAGGGGAACAATTTTGCTCAAAA
>JBHITY010000176.1:0-2192 GCA_042138585.1 Candidatus Nitrosopumilus sp. | reverse complement strand
TTTCTGAATCTCCAATAAAATCACGGACTGCATCAAACAGTTGATTTGTTCCACTAAGGTCACTTTTGTTTACAAGATAGATATCCCCAATTTCTGTAAGACCAGCTTTGATTGTTTGGATGCTATCACCAGTGTTTGGATTAAACACCACAACAGTAATGTCTGCAATGTTGGAAATTTCAACTTCAGTTTGTCCAGCTCCAACACTTTCAATAATTATTGGATTGAATCCTGCATATTCTAAAACACGAATGCTATTTCTAAGTGAACGTGATACTGCACCAGTTGCACCACGAGATGCAATACTACGGATGTAAGTTCCTGAATCAGTGGATTCTGTCATTCTAACTCTATCGCCCAAAATAGCTCCACCAGTAACATGACTAGTTGGGTCTACTGCCAAAACTGCAGGTTTTGTGCCTAGTTTTTTCATTGCAACTGCGGTCTTGTTAATCAGTGAACTTTTTCCAGCTCCTGCAGGACCAGTTATTCCTATAATACTTGAAGTTCCAGTGTTTTTGAAAATTTTTTTCAAGAGTTTCTTTGATTCTTTTTGATCATTTTCAACTATAGTGATAGCTTTGGCAATTGCGCCACGTTTTCCTTTCTTTAAATCAACAAGTAAGTCCAATACAAAATAGTCTTTAGAGGTGCAATAAAATCTTGTATGTGATCTAAGGTCTTGAATAAATTACAGGGGGAACAGGGTCACCTAGTGGATGTATCTCTGTTTTTAATTGAACATGACCAAGTTCAGGATGTTCTATTTCCAAGACAACAGGATGAATCTCCCATCCATATTTTGGTTCATTTGGAAAGGGAACAATTTCAATGAACTCATGACCAGAGAATGTTTTTTGAAATGTCTCTTCCATTCCAAGAATTTCCATTACGACTGAATCAGTTTTTTCAGATTTATCAAAAAATGCAACTTCAACATGTCCTGTATCATAGTATACTGCATCAACTTGGAATGTCTGACGAAGTTCATCCTTGTCATCATCACCTCCACCAGTCAAAAAGAATATTGCAAGAACAGTAAATACTCCAAGAAATATTGGGGAGAGAAGTTTTCTTGCCATGTTATTTGAATTCTTTTCTCATCTGACGTAAGAATTTTGAATGGATTCTGATTTTTTCTATGGTTTGGGCCTGAGTTCTTTCAGTTCCAGGTGTAGGATGAGATTTGAAAAATGATTTGATGTCTTTTTCCATAGAGTCATCTGCAACTAGAGCAATACTTGCAACAATTCTATTGAACAATGGGTTTCCATGTCCCACTTTTTTGCTTAATTTGCCCCAATTCTTCTTTAGCCAAGGCCAAAGGATCTTCTTTCCATGAGGATTTGCTGCAATCTTCATGATAGGCAATTGCATGTTCTGAGAACGGACCTCAGATGTCTGAGAGAATTGTAATGTCTTGATGAGTAGTTTTTCATTTTGGAAACTACACATTGCACCCAGGAATCGTAATTTTTCTTCAGTTGTTTTTGCTTTTTTGTATAATGATACTAATTGTGAATGAGTTTTTGCATTTCCAGTCCATGCAACAAGTGAAAATACTGGTTCTCTAATGTCAGGGTGTAGTGATGAAGGGTTTTTCAAAAATTCTTTGAATTTTTTTTGTGCTTGCTCTAAAACATGTTCATCTCCAAGCTTTCCTAGTGCAAATATTGCAAATCCTCTCATAAACGCATCAGTATGTTTGTCTGTTTTTTGAGGAGTCCATCCAAGATTGGATAGAATCTTTCTAAAGTAATTGATTGCGTAACTTCTGATTTGTTCTGTATAATCTTCAAAGAATGTCAATAATGATAAAAAGTTGAGGTTATTTGCAACATTTGTTTGTGGAAGATAAGAGTCCTCTTCAAAGTATGCATCTGAAAAGTCCAAATAGTTTTCAACATCTTCTTTTCCTCCAACACACAATGCAAACAAGTCATTTTGTATTGCCCATCTATCAACAGGCGAAATTTGTTTTTGATCAACTAGCATTTTAAGATCAAGTAAAATTCCATCATCGTATTTTACACGATAAAATCCAGTCCTTCCAATATTTGCAACAAATCCTGGTCCCTTTGGAGCTTTGACGGTCATTGATTTTTTTGTCAAGAGTTTTGTTTTGGTTTCTTTTCCAAGACCATATGTAATTGGAACATGCCACAATCCTTTCTGAGTTTTTTTGGTAGGCT
>JBHITY010000175.1:0-2208 GCA_042138585.1 Candidatus Nitrosopumilus sp. | reverse complement strand
GTACATTTCTTCTTTTTTGCAGCTATTATTGAAAACATTCCAACACCTGCAAACATGTTGGTCATAACTTCTCCCTCTTGAATCAGGTTTGCAATTCTATCTCTTTCAGTAGATAATCTGGGTGAAAAAAACGCATTTTCAACATCAACTATGAATTTACACCCAAATTCTCTATATTCTGTCTCTGTATTATCCTCGCCTGCAATAATCTCAAGATTTCGCGTACGAAAATCTCCTTCTACGGCTGATGCTTGATAAAATACACTTCTGACAATTTTAACATCATTCAATAGGGCTTCTCCGATAATCTTTTTCTTAGATAAAAGAGACTCCGGAATTCTTACAATTATTATTTCTCCAATTTGATCAAAAGCTGAAATCAATTCTTCACTTTCTTTTGGTGAAAGAATATTTTCAAGTGATTTTTTTAGCATTCGAGTCAATTCTTGTAATAGAAGTTTCCAGATGATTTCTGGTCTTTATCTAATCTACTCTCTAGTTTGTTTACTCTTGGTCTAAGGCTTTTCTCATCTCGTCTAAATGACATGTCAAGTGATCTTAGGAATCTATTCATCGCCTCAGCTTTTGGTAGTGGTGATGTGGCTTTTCCTGCAGCCCCTGATTCTCCTTCAAAAATTACTATGGTATCTGAAATCAAATCCATTAACTGTAAATCATGATCAATTACTATTGCTGATTTTCCAAATGAACGAACAAATTTTTGCAAGAATTTTGCAACTGCTATTCTGTCTTCAACATCTAAAAATGCTGATGGTTCGTCTAGCGCATAAAGGTCAACTTTTTGTAAAAGGCAAGATGCAACTGCTACTTTTTGAAGTTCTCCTCCTGAGAGATTTTTTACTGATTTATTGTAAAGTTTTTTAATTTTTAGTGGATCAAGAATCTGTTCTTCTTCAAGACTACCTTCAACAGGACCTCCATTTGCCTTATCTAATAATACAACAACTTCCACATCTACATCATTTTGAAGATATTGTGGTTTGTATGCTATCTTGATCTTTTTATCAACATCTCCTGAATCTGGTTTTTCTACACCTGCTATCATCTTCATCATGGTTGTTTTACCAAGTGCATTTGCACCCATAATTCCGAGAACTTCTCCCTTTCTAACTTGTCCAGGCTCAACTTCAACTGAAAATGAAGGATACTTTTTTGTTAATTTGGGATAGTTTACAATTTCACTTCCTTCCTGAAATTCGTCAGTAGATGTAGATGAGACATCAAAGGAGAATGCTTTGTCTCTAAATCTTACATTTTCATTTGGTAGATACCCATCAAGAAAAACATTGATTCCAACTTTGGTTGAAAGAATGTTTGATACAATACCATATGCTGATGGCTCACCATAAAGTACTTCGATATAATCACTAAGGAAATCAAGTAGCGTTAAATCATGTTCTACAACCATTACACTTTTTCCAATTTTTGCAAGACTTTGAATTACTCGAGCAACACCAGTTCTTTGAAAAACATCATTGTAAGATGATGGTTCATCAAAAAAGTAAAATTCTGTATCTTTAGAAGCTGCCGCTGCAACTGCTATTCTTTGAAGTTCTCCTCCACTCAATTCTTTTAAGCTTTGATCAACAGAGTTTTCTAATCCTAATTCTTTGATAAGTTCTCTTGATACTCCCCTTTCATCATATTTTTCAATAAGCTCTTTCCCAGTTCCCTCAAATGCTTGTGCGATGTGGTGTACTTGTTGAGGTTTAATTGATGCCCGAATCTGTTTTTGTTTAATTTTCTCAAAATGTTGTTTTAACTCTGTTCCACTGTAATACTTCAATATCTCATCCCATTCAGGAGGATCTTCATATCTTCCAAGATTTGGTTTTAGATTTCCTGATAGAATATTTACAACGGTACTTTTTCCCATACCGTTTCTTCCAAGCAAACCTACTACCTCTCCTTTCTTTGGAGTTGGTAATTTGTATAATCGAAATGAATTTGGACCATATTGGTGAATTTTATCAGTAGCTAACTCACTAGCTAAATTGACAATTGTAATTGCATCAAATGGACATACTTTGACACATATTCCACACCCATTACAGATGTCTTCATCAATTTGGGCTTTTTTTGACTCCTCATTAAGTACAATACAATCTGCACCTGATTTGTTTACTGGACAATACTTTATGCACTCTAAACCGCATTTTTTAGGCTGACAGAGCTCATGATCCAAAA
>JBHITY010000174.1:0-2223 GCA_042138585.1 Candidatus Nitrosopumilus sp. | reverse complement strand
AGCATTATCAGCAATGCAAAGTGCAGCTGAGACTGATGAGAACTTGATGCCATACATTATTACTGCTGCAAAATCTTATGCAACTACAGGCGAAATTAGCAATGCATTCCGTGAAGTATTTGGTGAATATCGTCCAAAAGAGGTATTCTAGATGAAGATTGATCATATTGCTATTGCAGTAAATGATGTTGAAGAATCTGCCAAAGTGTACAAAGAAGCATTAGGTGTTGATTCTGTAGAATTTGAAACAGTAGAATCTGAAGGTGTTAAAGTTGCTATAATTCATTTAGAAAACGGTCGTGTCGAATTGATGCAGCCAACAAATGATAATAGTCCAATCAAAAAATTCTTGGAGAAGAAAGGTCAAGGATTACATCACATGGCACTTGAAACTGATAATATCGAAGGAGAAGTCGAAAGAATGGAGGGTTGTGGTATTCAATTCTTAGGACAAATTAGACCTGGCTCTGCTGGAACCAAAGTCACCTTTATTCATCCAAAGTCACTACATGGTGTTTTGGCTGAACTTTGTGCTCATCCAAAATAAATCTGCGATAACTATTCCATCATCTTTAATGTATCAGATGCAGTGATAATTCCCACTATCTTTGATTTTTTTGTCACAAGAATACATTTTGAATATCTAATTAATGGAACAAGTACATTTGCAGGAGTTTCAAAATCCACTATTGGTGGTACTGGGTCCATTGTATCTGCAAGCTTTGCATTTTTTAATTCTGCTTCTCCCACATCTGCTAAATGTTTGACAATACCATCTTCTGAAACAACACCTACAATCTCTTTTCCATCAAAAACTGGAATCTGACTGATTGACAGTTGATGCATCTTTTTGATTGCATCATGTAGTGTGTTAGATGGTTTCATTTTTACAATGTCCTGACTGCAGAAATCCCCTGCTTTGTGAGATGATGATCTACTTTCTAAATTTGATAAATTCTCAAAAATCTTTTTTGCAGTCTCATAACTTGGCTGACTTCTTCCTGATTCGATTTGATTAATCATAGATGTACTGACTCCTGTCATACTAGCAAGTTTTTTCTGAGTTATTCCTAATTTTTGCCTCATCTGCTTTATTGATTCTACATTGGGGAGCATTTGAGATTTAGTAAAGCTTAATCTCTATTAAATGATACTTGATTATTTTTTCTTTGATTGCTCAATTGCAGCCTGAGCTGCTGCAACAATTGCAATTGGAATTCTATGAGGTGATGCACTAACATAACTGAGTTTTGCAGCATGACAGAATTTGATTGAATCAGGGTCTCCTCCATGTTCACCACATATTCCAACTTCCATATTCTTTCTTATTCCACGGCCATGGGCAATTCCAATTTTAATTAGACTTCCTACACCGTTTACGTCAATTGATTGGAATGGACTTCTCTCAAGTAACTCTTTTTCCATGTACTCTGGAAGGAATTTTCCTTCTACATCTTCTCTACTGAAACTAAATGTTCCTTGGGTAAGGTCATTTGTTCCAAAACTAAAGAATTCTGCAGTTGTTGCAAGTTCATTAGCTGTAAGTGCTGCTCTTACAACCTCTATCATGGTACCGAAGTTAATTTTCAACTTCATCTTGTTTTTAGTTTCAACTTCTTTCTTTATTCTATCATAAATTTTCTTGATGTGATTTAGTTCTGCAATACTGCTGATTTGTGGAATCATAATTTGTGGATGTGCTTTTACTTTTTGTTTTGTTAAATCGACTAATGCTTCAAATACTGCACGAATCTGCATTTCATAAATTTCAGGATATGTTACACCAACTCTGACTCCTCTATGGCCCATCATTGGGTTTACTTCAGCAAGTTCTCTTGCTCTCTTTAGGATAACTTCTGCTTTTTTGATTTCTTTAGTTGCTTTCTTTGCTTTTAGTTTCTGGATTTTTTCTGATAATTCTTCAGGATTTGGCAAGAATTCGTGTAATGGTGGATCTAATAATCTAATTGTCACCTCATATCCCTCCATTGCTTTTAGAATCTGTTTAAAGTCACTTTTTTGTAATTGGCCCAATTTCTTGAGTACTTTTGCTCTTTTCTCAGCATTTTCAGCCATGATCATATCTACAAACAAGCCGATTCTGTCATTTGCGTTGAACATTCTCTCTGTTCTACACAATCCAATACCTTGACCTCCAAACTTTCTAGCAAGTTTTGCTGCCTCTGGTGTGTCCGCATTTGCTCTGATTCCTAGAGTTTTGGT
>JBHITY010000173.1:0-2270 GCA_042138585.1 Candidatus Nitrosopumilus sp. | reverse complement strand
AAGAGTTGCAAAATTAGAATTAGAGTTAAAGAAAAAGGAGATGAAAAAAAATGCAAAGTGAGTCTAAAATAGATCCCAAAATTATTGAAGAGATTTTAAAATTTAGTAAAAACGTTATTGAAGCTCCAAAACTAGTTTCAGCACCAGATGAAATTAGTTTAGAGGTTACGCCACATGAGATAGTGCAACAAATGGACAAAACACGTCTATTACACTATAAACCAATTACAGAAAAACAACACAAGACTCCATTGTTGATTTCATATGCACTCATCAATAGATTTCATATTTTAGATATTCAACCTGAAAAGAGTTGGGTAAGAAATTTACTCCAGCAAGGGTTTGACATCTACATGCTTGATTGGGGAACACCAACTAGCATGGACAAGTATCTAGATTTTGATGATTATGTAAATGGTTACCTTGACACATATGTAGAATATATAAAAAATGAGTCATCTACTGAAAAAATTTCATTGCAAGGATATTGTACGGGTGCCACCATTGCCACAACATATGCATCATTACATCCTGAAAATGTCAAAAATTACATTGCAACTGCTCCAGTTATTGATGGTTGGCGCGATACTACGGTAATTAGCAATCTGGCAAAACACATGGATGTTGATAAAATGGTTGAAATTATTGGAAATATGCCTCCAGAATTCATGTACTATGCTTTTTCAGTCCTCAAACCATTTGAACAAGGCATTGAAAAATATGTTAATTTCTTCAAAAATATTGAAAACAAGAAATTTGTTGATAGTTTCCTCAGAGTTGAAAAATGGTTAGGTGATACACCACCTATTCCAGGAGAGTTATTCAAACAATGGATAAAAGACATCTATCAAGACAATTTGCTTATACAAAACAAGATGCACATAGAAGGCCAACTAGTGGATTTGAAAAAGATAGACATGCCAATTTTTACACAAGTTGCAGTTGGGGACCATCTGGTATCACCTGAATGTAGTATGCCTCTACATTATGCCGTAGGTAGTGAAGATAAAACATTGAGAATGTACCCTACAGGTCATGTAGGTATGATTGCCAGTTCATTGTCTCAGAAGAAGGTTTTACCTGAGCTAGGACAATGGTTAGCTGAAAGATCATAAAATAAAAGAAGAAAAAATTAAAAAATTAGATTCGCCACTAGTTGTTCTTTGTGGTGAATGCAGAAATCCAAGATTGTAGAATGTTTCTGTTTAACTCTGCAAATGATTTTGCATTGTCGTTAAAGGTCTTGATGTTTTGTTGTGTTGCATCAATTGTTGCAAGTGTTACTTGGTTTTGAATTGATGTAGCCTTTACGACTTCTTCTGTTGTATCTTGCATTACTTTGATTGTAGCCTCAGGAATGTTTGCTGCAATACCTGCTTTCTTTGCAAATTCTTTTTGTAGGGTTAGGGTTGAATCTGCAACGTTTTCATAAGCTTGTATGAATTCCTGTTGTACGTTTGTAATTGCTTGATGATACTGTGGTACTGATGTTCTAATACCGTTGAAGAATTTATCTACGTTTTGTTGATATACAGAAAATAGATCTTTTGGATTTGATTGTGTCTGTTCGTTCTTACTCAATTTTTCACCTCCCTAGCTTTTGATTTTTTTGCTATTGGAAGAACGATGACCTGAACTAAGTCACCTTCGCCTAATCCGAGGGCATTACGTTCTGCCTCTGGAATAGAAATTCTACCATTACTGCTAATGGTAGTTTTGTATGCACCCCAATTCATGAAAGATGGGAGCATTTGTCCAATGCTAAACATAGTATCCATGCTTTTGTTTTGCATAGAAGTCATGTTTTCCATCATATTTGATTGGGCTTGTCTAGTGTTATCTGAAACTTCTTTGAGAGTGTCAAGTGGATTGAATGTTTTGCTAGTTTGATTAGTCATCAAAGCACCAAAATTTTTCATGAACTCTGCTTGAGCGCGTCCACTCTTTTGGATCCAATCTTTGAACATTGTTGTTGGATCATACTGGTTTTCGTTACCATTCATTGGTAACTATTGGAATTAACAGGTATTTAAGTGCACCTAAGAGACACCTAGAAAGTCCAACACCTTATCAGAAAAGGCACGAGGATCTTGAACATAAGGAGTGTGTCCACACCCATCCATACGAACAAAACGGCAGTCTTTGATAGATGAGACAAAATCATCAGCATGGTGAATTGGGATTACAGGATCATCACTGCCCCAAATTAGCATTGTTTGGGTCAAGATAGAAGGTAATTTTTTTGTGATAATTTCGGCATTTTTTAGACC
>JBHITY010000172.1:0-2276 GCA_042138585.1 Candidatus Nitrosopumilus sp. | reverse complement strand
AAATTCATTTCTACTTATTAGTATATCAGAAATCGTTTAATCATCATCTATTAAATTAATAATATGTCAATAGTAATTACAGGAACTCCAGGTGTTGGAAAACACACCGTTGGAAAAGAACTTGCACAAAAATCAGGATTAGAAATAATTGATATTAACGAGATTGCAAAAAAATCAGGATTATTTGAACAAAATGATGAATCAAATGATGTGGACACAGAAAAACTTCAAGAAATTCTTCGAGAGAAGATTTCAAAAAAATGTATCATTATAGGACATTTAGCTCCTTATGTTGTAGATAAAGAAAAAATCGACATAGTTGTGGTTTTGAGACGCAGTCCATATGATTTGATTAAAGTCTATGAAGAAAGGGGATATTCAGATAAAAAAAGCAAAGAAAATGCTAGTAGTGAAATTTTAGGAGTTATCACATATGATGCTATAAGCCAATTTCAAGACAAAGTTGTTCAGATTAATGTGACTGACAGAAATGTTCAAGATGTTTTAGAGATGACTGAATCAGGAATTTCAGGCAAGACAGATACTGAAGAGGTAGATTGGCTAGAATTAGTTACAACGAACAATGATTTGAAAAAATTTTTTGTTGATTGATTAAATAACGCCTTTTAATTTGAAAAGATACTTGTTTGAAATATCAAAAACAGATTTGGCAGGACGTATAGGTACAATAGATACTAACCACGGAAAGATAGAAACTCCTGCTTATGTTCCAGTTATTCATCCTGTAAAACAAACTATCCCATCAAAAAAGATCAAGGAGATTGGTTTTGATCTGGTAATTACAAATGCATACATTACTAGAAACAATTATGGAGATGAAGCAGTAAAAAAAGGAATTCACAAAATTATTGATTATGACAGAGGAATAATGACAGACTCTGGAGGTTACCAAGTTTTAGAGTATGGTGATGTTCCGGTAACCCCTACAGAGATGGCAGAGTTTGAACAGGGCATAATGACAGACTTTGCAATACCATTAGACAAACCAACAGGTTTTGGACTACCGATAAAAAAAGCAGAAGCATACGTCAAACATACTCTCAAAGTTTGCAAACAAACTATTGAAGACAGCAAAGATAATGGACAAATTTGGATTGGTCCAATTCAGGGAGGAGAACACTTTGATCTTGTTGCAAAATCAACCAAAGGTTTGGTGAAAATGGGATACAAGATGCTAGCATTGGGCAGTCCAGTTGAATTTATGGAGTCATATGAATACAGATTGTTAGCTCAAATGATTGTTGCAGCAAAAAAACAGATTCCACAGAACATACCGCTTCATCTTTTTGGTGCAGGACATCCATTAACTATTCCATTTGCAGTTGCATTAGGTTGCGATACATTTGATTCTGCATCATACATGCTATACGCAAAGCAGAACAGGTACATCACAGAGGATGGAACACGGAATTTATCAGACATTGTTGTTTTTCCTTGTAATTGTGAAATATGCACAAAATATACCCCAGATGGATTACGACAGTTGGAATCTACTGAAAAAATCAACCAGCTTGCCATCCACAATCTCCATGCAATAAAGCTAGAAGTGGACAAGGTCAAACAAGCAATTCACGAGGGAAGATTATGGGAATATGTCATCAAAAAGGCAAGAGCACATCCAAAATTGTTTGAGATGATCGAAGTGATGACAGAAAATTCAGAATTTTTGAATATTGGAACACCAAAATTCAAAGAAAGAGCAATTTTCCTGTTTGATAAAGAAGACCAATTTAGACCTGAAGTTCAATCATTTCATGAAATTGTAAGGGAGTTCAAATCAAAGAAAAAGAAACTATTGATTACTAATGAATCATCAACAAAACCAGGCTATTTATCGCATCAATTTGTGAACCTATCTAAAAAACTCAAAGATTTTGACGAAGTCCAAATCTGCCAATACAATCCCCAGTTAGGATTAATCCCAATTGAGATTTCAGATATTTTTCCTGCAGCACATCATGAGACGTCAAGAATGAATTTTGATCCTAAAGAATTTACAGAATTTGAAAAGACATGGAAGATATTTTTTGAGAACAATCAGTTTTCAGAAATCAGATACAACAAAGACGATGAATTTCTAAAACATTTTGTAAAGACATTACCAAAAAATATCAAGAAAAAATCTTTTTCGTAATTAAAAATAAGAAAAAAGAATGTGCTAAAAGATTCAGCCTTATAGTGCTGCGTCTTCTGCCCAACCGTTGATGAAGATACCGTTTTTGTGAAGAGGTACTGGTTGTCCAGCAGTGTAATTC
>JBHITY010000171.1:0-2290 GCA_042138585.1 Candidatus Nitrosopumilus sp. | reverse complement strand
ACTAAAGGGCAATCCAGGAGATTCTGATTACGAGAAGAAAGGAGTAATTGTGCAGGGAATTACCGGAGCATATGGTTCACTACATGCAAAAAACATGATTGCATATGGAACAAATGTTGTTGCAGGAGTTACCCCTGGAAAAGGAGGTCAGAAATTTGAAGACAAAGTTCCAATTTACAATACAATGCAAGAAGCAGTTGATGCAACAAATGCAAAAATTTCAATTATCTTTGTTCCAGCAAAATTCTTCCTTGGTGCAGCAAAGGATGCATTAGAGGCAGGAATCAAACTACTAGTTGCAATCCCAGAACATGTTCCAGTAAGAGATACAATGGAAACATTAGAGCTTGCAAAACAAAAAGGAGCTGTAGTAATTGGTCCAAACACACCAGGAATTATGATTCCAGAATTGATCAAAATTGGAATCATGCCACCTATGCCTTTCAAAGCAGGAAAGATTGCAGTATTATCAAAGAGTGGAACATTACTTTATGAAATTTCAGATGCATTAACTAATGCAGGATTTGGTCAGTCAATTACAATTGGTATTGGAGGAGACCCAGTTAATGGAACAAGACTAATTGACGCATTTGACATGGTAAAAGACATTCCAGATTTGGAAGGAATGGTAGTTGTAGGAGAAATTGGAGGAGACTCTGAAGAAATGTTAGCTCAAAGGATTATCGATTCAGGATTTAACAAGCCAACTGTTGCATACATTGCTGGAAGAGCAGCCCCTAAAGAAAAGAGAATGGGACATGCAGGAGCAATTGTAATGGGAACATATGGTTCAGCAGAATCCAAAGTTTCAATGTTTAACAAAGCAAACATTCCAGTAGCAAAAAGACCTGCAGAAGTACCTGTTTTACTAGCAGGAAAGATGGAAAAATCCGATTAGATTAAAAGAGAGAGATTTTAGGAGAGAATCATGCCAATCACAGACCCAGAAAAGAAACGAATTGCACAACAAGCAAGACTAGTCATGAGAATTTGTTTTAATTGTGGATGTAGAAATGACATTGACGCTTCTAGATGCAGAAAATGCAGAAATCCATACTTGAGATTAAAGAACAGAAATCTCGGCGTAAAGAAATAGAATTAAAAATTCATCAATCTTTGTCGATAATCAACAATTGCAGATTTTATGTTAGAATTGTATCTCATTACAAAAGACTTTGCCAAATCAGGATTATCTAATTCTTCTAAAGAAATCTGTAGATCATCAGGCAATTGCTCATTCATTTGATAGAGAATTTTTGCAGCATCAACATATTGTCCAAGATTTTCAGCATACTCAAATGCCAACTTCATCCTATCAATTAAGGCATCAAATTCCTGTAAGGACATGCTAGAATTTACAAAAATCAGTACTAAAGGCAGAGGTTATAACAAAATATCCAGAATCTAAAGACAAAAAAACTCGTAGTTGTTTAATTTTGTTGGACCGGTCGTCTAGTTTGGTTTGGATGACGCACTCACACTGCGTAAGGGAATAATTCTCCGCAAAGGTCGTGGGTTCAAATCCCATCCGGTCCATTTTTCAGTTTTTAATTCATTGCAATGCATTTTAGTGCAAAAATACAAGTGTGGAATTTTTGAACTGTGATTAATCTTGAATTTTAGAAATACTAAAGATGTTCAAAAAATTGATTTTACAGTTTCAAAATTTTAAAACGTAGAGTTTATTATGTTATTATCATCATATTCTATTATGGTATTTAAAAACGAATTAACAAATCACATTTTGTTTGGTAACTCAGGATACATTCCAACCCAAAAGCCTATTGGAAAACCCACCTATTTTTGTGTTGGAATAGTGGATATTGTTAATTCCACTCGTACGGTTGCAGATCTATCTCCTATCCAATCTTCAAAATATTATTCAATTTTTCTAAACCACATGGCAAAGGTTGTAAATCTGCACAAGGGTCAAATTCTAAAAACTATGGGAGATAGTCTTTTGTTTTACTTTCCAGAAACAAGACACTCTGAGAGAAAATTTGGATTTTTAAGTTGTCTAGAATGTGGTTTTTCTTTAGTTGAATCTCATGAGAAATTAAAGAATACACTTGAGCAAGAAAATCTTCCCTTAATTGATTTTAGAATAAGTTTTGATTATGGAATTGTTACAATATTGAGGAACTTTGAAGGGATTATAGACCTGGTCGGACCCACAATTAACACCTGCTCAAAAATCAATGGATTATGTTCTGCTAATGAGATAGTAATTGGAAGTGATCTTTATGAAAAAACTAAGGCCTTTAAAGAGTATAAATTCCAAAATGAGGCT
>JBHITY010000170.1:0-2291 GCA_042138585.1 Candidatus Nitrosopumilus sp. | reverse complement strand
GTTTGTGCATCAAGTGCTGCAAATGGTTCATCCATTAGTAACACATCAGGATCCATTACAAGTGCTCTAGCTATTGCTACACGTTGTTTCATTCCTGTTGAAAGTTGGTAAGTGTAAGAATCAGTGAATTTTGTTAATTGCATCATGTCAAGATATCTGTGAGATATCTTTGCACGTTCTTCTTTTGGAATTCCTGCCATCTTTAGTCCAAACTCTACATTGTCTTGGACTGTGAGCCAAGGGAATAGTGCACCCTCTTGAAATACCATAATTCTTTCAGGTCCAGTCTCACTTACAGGACGGCCATCAAATAGTATCTGACCCTCATCAGGCTTTTCCAAGCCTGCAACTATGCGTAAAAATGTCGATTTTCCACAACCAGATGGCCCAATCAAACATACAAAGTCACCAGACTCTACTTTGAGGTCTATGCCACCTAGAGCCTTGAGCTTGTGAGATTCATGGCTAAAGTACTTGACAATGTTTTTGGCCTCTAGTTTGCTCATTATGTGCTGGTCTCCTCTAGAGAATTTGTATCAAAGCTGTAAAAAATTCCAGACAAATCATATCCATTTCTTCCAAGATAACCCAAGGCATCTGCTTTTTCAGCGAAGGAGATAACAGAATTTGGTTTAGGATCGGCAGTTATCATAATGTTTGATAATGCAACATCTACAACATCATCAGAAAGTGATTGTCCCAAGTATGAATCAAGAAAATCATTGAAAACATTTCTAGTTTCTACTGGATTTGCTTCAATCCAAATTTGTGTTTCATGGTGTGCACGAAGGTAATCATCCCAGACTGCACTGTTTTTATCAATGTAATCTACATTTCCAATTAACAAAACAGATGCAAACTCTTTGTCAGGCCAAAGGTCTTCTTCATGGAATAATCTCTTTCCATTTAGTTCAGTTTCCAAAATTGTTGCCCAAGGTTCTGCAACCCATGCACCATCAATGTCACCTTTTACAAACAGAGTATAGATGTCAGGATTTGGAATATTATATACAACAACACTACCACCTTTCTCAGCTGGTTTTAGTTGATTTTCAGCCAAAAAGTGTCTAAGTGAAACATCTTGTGTGTTTCCAATTTGAGGAGCTGCAATCTTTTTTCCTGCAAAGTCAGATGCAGAGTTTATCTCTGAATCGGGATGTACGATAAAACTAGCACCACCGCTAGCAGCACCTGCAAGAATCTTTACGTTTTGATTATTGGAGTTTAAAAATCCGTTAATTGCAGGACCTGGACCCACATATGCAAGATCAACAGAGTTTGCAAATAGAGATTCTATTGCTTGGGGCCCACTGTCAAAAACTCTGGTTTCAATTTTAACATCTTCACCAAGATGCTCAGCAAAGAATCCTTTTTCCATTCCTACAATTGGGATGGCATGTCCAATGTTTGGAAAGTAAGCAATTCTAATTTTATTTTCATATGTAGTATCACTAGCGCTTAGAGCAATTCCAATTGCAGAAAATACGATAATTGCTCCAATTCCTGCAGCAATTGCCGAACGAATTTTCATAAAACAGCGTTATATTTGGCGGTTAAATAATCATCGAATTTTAGCTCAAGCTAGCCAGAAATTTTTCAACCAAAAAAATTGTAATCAAGCCTATCACAAAAGATAAATTCCAAAATACAACGGAAAAATTGTTTTATGACTCAAAAAGGAATTCTTGCATTCTCTGGAGGACTTGATACTTCAGTTGTTGTAAAGTATCTACAAGACGAACACGACATGGATGTTGTCACAGTTACAGTAGATGTCGGACAAGGTGAAGACAATAAAAAAATTGCAGCAAAAGCAAAAAAGCTTGGAGTAAAAAGACACTACAACATTGATGCAAGAAAAGAGTTTGTCAAAGATTACATTTTCCCTTCAATTAAAGCAAATGCACTTTATCAAAAGAAGTATTGTCTTGCAACAGCACTTGCAAGACCACTAATTGCTGAAAAAGTTTTAGAGATTGCAAAAAAAGAAAAAGTAACATCATTAGCTCATGGTTGTTCAGGAAAAGGAAACGACCAAGTACGTTTTGATATTACACTACGTTCTGGCTCCAACTTACCAATCATTGCACCAATTCGTGACAAGAACTTAGACAGAGTTACAGAGTTAAAGTTTGCAAAGAAGCATGGAATTGAGATTGATACGGTAGCAAAAAAGTTCAGTATTGATCAGAACTTGTGGGGTCGTGCAATTGAAGGCGGTGTACTAGAAGACCCATACAATGAACCACCTGATGATGCATTCATTTGGGTGAAGACAAAGAACCTGCCAG
>JBHITY010000169.1:0-2294 GCA_042138585.1 Candidatus Nitrosopumilus sp. | reverse complement strand
ATATAGGTTTTATTATGAGCCTCTTAAATTAACGGTATGAAAAAATTGCTAGTTGTCATACTAGCTCTTTCAATTGTTATTGTTGGAACAAATCAAGTGTTTGCAGAAAAAAATGTATTTTTTGATTCTGTAAAATTTATTCAATATCTAGATGAGAATACTGCTTTAGAAGAAGTTCGAAATGGCAATCTTGACATCTATTATTATAGAATCTCGTCTGACAGACTAGAAAATAGCCAAGCAAGAGATGGATTGCAGGTTTTTGATTCAACTGGAGGTTCATACAGCATTCTTGTAAATCCTGCAGAGTCTGAAGTTTTTAATCCATTTTCAATTCAAGAAGTTAGATTTGCACTAAACTATCTAGTAGATAGGAAATTAATTGTAAATGAATTGATGGGAGGATATGGCTCTCCAATAATTTCGTATTACGGCCCATCAGACCCGGAATATCTAACAATATTAGAGGAATTAGAGAGATTCAACTTCAAATACAATCCAACTCTTGCTGAAGAAATTATCACAAAGGCACTAAAGGAAAAAGGTGCCGTAAAAGTTGATGATAAATGGCAGGTTAATGAGACACCAATAGAGATTAGAATTTTCATTAGAAGTGATGATCCAGTAAGAAAGTCAATAGGAGAAATTTTAGCAATAGAACTAGAGAGAATTGGTTTTTCAGTAAAGAAAGATTTTGGGGATTTGAACAAGGCATTTGTTATAGTGTATGGTTCGAATCCATCTGACTTGAAATGGAGTTTGTACACAGAAGGTTGGGGACGTTCAGCATTTGTAAGATATGATTCAGTAGGATTGGGGCAAATGTATTCACCATGGTTTTCAAACATGCCAGGATTTAATGACCCATCATATTGGAATTATCAAAATGAAAAGCTAGATGAAGTGACGCAGAAAATCTATACAGGAGATTTTGAAACCGCTCAAAACAGATCAGAGTTAATTCAAGATGCAGTTGTTGAAGGAATTAACGAGTCTGTGAGAATTTTTTTGGCAAGTAAAATTGATCAGTATGTTGTAAATGAAGAGATTAGTGGAGTGGTAAATGATTTTGGTGCAGGAGTTCCAAGCAGATTTACTCCAATTAATGCACAAAGTCAAAATGATGAATTAGTAATTGGAGTCAAACAAATCTATCAAGGAGCATGGAATCCAATTATGGGTTTAACTGACAGTTACAGCAGGCACATTTGGGGAATAGTATCAGATCCTGGAACATTCAAGCATCCATTTACTGGAGAGACATTCCCAGTCAGAACAAATTGGCAAGTTGAGACTGCAGGCCCAAATGGAAGTATTGCAGTTCCAACAGATGCAGTAATGTGGAATCCAGAATTACAGAAATGGGAAAACATCAAACCAAACACAGTTGCCAAAAGCAAAGTAATTTTTGATTTTAATTTTGGAACATGGCATAATGGTCAAGAGATAGACATGAATGATATCATGCATTCATTGTATTTTACAATTGAGTGGGGAACTCAAACAGATGAGAGTGATAGAACATTTGATACAGAATTTACTCCAAGAGCTGCTCAAAGTATTCAAACAATAATAGGAGTAAATCAAATTGACGAGGATACCATCGAAGTTTATGTTGATTTTTGGCATTTTGATAAAGGAGAGATAGCTGATTGGGCAGTTATTTGGAATACAATGCCATGGGAAATTTCTGCTGCAATGGAAAAAGCAGTTTTAGATGGTAAGGTATCATTTTCTAGATCGGGCGCAACAAGTAAGAATGTCAATTGGTTATCGCTAATCATTCCAAATGATGCAAATCTTATCAAAGATTATTTGATAGAGTTTAGAGATTCAAATCACATACCAACATCACTAGAACAAAATAATTTAGAAACAAAATACTTCCAAGACCGATTCAACTCCTCAATAAAGTGGGTTGAGGAAAATAATCATGCAGTGATCAGTAATGGCCCATACTATTTAGAATCATATTCACCAGAATCAAGAACAATTACGGTTAATGCATTCAATGATGAATCATATCCATTTAAGGCAGGTAGTTGGTCTGAATTTGAAAATCCAGAATTCCCAAATATTTCAGCAATTAAATTGGAAGATGTAATTCAGAAGGGAGAGCCATTTTCAATAGAAATTGAGGCCAAAAATACGGACTCTATCATGTATTTTCTAACAAACAGTCAAGGTAACATGATATCATCAAAATCATTAGACCTTCTTAATGACAAAATGAGTATCACCATAGATGCAGCGGATTCAGAAAAATTACAAGTAGGTACAGGAAATGTAAAGAT
>JBHITY010000168.1:0-2312 GCA_042138585.1 Candidatus Nitrosopumilus sp. | reverse complement strand
GTTTTTGGGTGACCACTTTGATGTACACTGAAAATGAATCTGATGCAGCTGCATTCAAAGAAGTGTTACTTAGATGGCAAGCAAAAGGTCAAGAAGGCAATAAAGACAAAGGTCCCGATCTAATTCAAATTGGAAAAAAGAAATAGACTATTAATAATTGAATTACCTGACATCAATGTTGTCAGAATTTTCAATTAAAGAAAAAAAGATTTTATCAGATCATTTTTCAAACACTGACGGCAATGTGTTTGCCATAATTACACCACAACAAGTAGATCGAGGTGCATTGATGTCAAGATATAGTAGAACTGACAAAAGTATGAGACGAATTTTTCTTGACGAATTTTTAAAAAATAAAAACAGAGGAGAGGAGTTCTACAATAGAGTTCTTTTAGAATACGGGGATGATTCGGTTGCAGAACTTGGTGAGGCACAAATTGCAATTGAAGGACTATCAAACATAGCAGTAAAAAAAATTGAAGATAGAAGAATTGGATTGTCATATTTAGAAAAATCATCAAGATATGTTGCATGGAACAAAAAAGAAAATGGAAAGTATAGATTTTACAGAGATCCAGAAATTATGAAATCAAAATTTGCAGATATGTATGAAGAGACATGTAACTTTTCATTTGATGTTTATTCAAGAAATATTGAACCAATGATAAATTATGTTAGAGAAAAATATCCAATTGAAAAATATAATTTCAAAGATTCCACAGATGGAAAAGAAAAATCATTTACAAAATTGAAAAATGAAAGTGACATAAAATCTGCAAATATGATTTACAAAGGTTCAACAAAAGCCAAAGCACTAGATATTCTAAGAGGGCTGTTACCAGCATCAACTTTGACTAATGTTGGAATTACAGGTAATGGAAGAGCATTTGAGTACCTACTAACAGTTCTAGGCTCATCTGACCTCAAAGAAGAGCAGGATTTAGCCTCAAAAATCAAAAAAGAACTGGATAAAATCATCAAATCATTTGTTAGAAGAGCAGATGATAAACATGGAAAGGCATTTCAAAAATATCTCAGAGATGTAAAAAACAAATCAAGAACAATTTCAGTTAAACAAATCAAATCAAACCCAAAGAAAGGAACAATAACAAAACTGGTAGATTATGAATCTGAAAAAACTGCAATTGATAAAATTATTACAAGTATAATGTACGAGCAATCTCCCAGTACATCATATCAAGACATTTTACAACAAGTCAGAAAAATGTCAATGAAAAATAAAACTAAAATCATTGATGAGTTTGCAAAACTTCGAACAAATAGAAGACATAGACCTTCACGAGCATTTGAAAATGTATACTATACATTTGATTTATACAATAACTTTGGAATGTTTAGGGATTTTCACAGACACAGAGCACTTACACTAGAAAGACAACTCCTTACAACAGACCACGGATACAACATTCCAAATGAGATAAAGATTCTTGGAATTGAAAAGGACTTTAAAGATTGCATGAACAAAACAAAAGAAACATTTGATAAAATTAGAAGGAAATATCCTGAGCAAGGACAGTATGTTGTCAACTTTGCATATAATTATCCGTACTTTATGAAATTCAATCTAAGGGAAGCATGTCATTTGTTAGAATTAAGAACAGTTCCTCAAGGACATGTGGATTACAGAAAAGTTGCACAGGAAATGTTTTCACAAATCAACAAGGTACATCCAAACTTGAGTAAAATTATGAAGTTTGTAGATATGAAAGAGTATGACTTGGAGAGATTTGAGTCAGAAAAAAGAACAGAAGAAAAAAGAAAGAAGTTAAAATAGAAAATATTCAAATAATTTTGAAGTGAAAATAAGATATGTCAGAAAAAGTTAGAAAGACACCAGAGGAATGGAAGGAGCAGTTAACGCCAGATCAATACGAAATTTGCATTAATCATGGAACAGAACCACCATTTTCAGGAAAATACAACAATACCAAACTAGAAGGCAAGTTCAAATGCACATGTTGTGGTGAAGAACTATTCTCTTCTGATGCAAAATTTGATTCTGGTTCAGGTTGGCCAAGTTTCTGGGAGCCACTTGCAGAAGATAAGATCGAATATGTGTCAGATACATCATATGGTATGGTAAGAACTGAAGTCAATTGCAACAAGTGTGGAGCACATTTAGGACATGTTTTTGATGACGGACCCCAGCCTACAAATCAGAGATATTGTATCAACTCTATTTCATTACAACATGAAAAAGATGAAGAAGGTCAATAATTTCAAAAATTATTAATAAAACACATTTAATGATAAGAAAATCAAATGAAAAAGAAAATGAGCAACAATCATAG
>JBHITY010000167.1:0-2338 GCA_042138585.1 Candidatus Nitrosopumilus sp. | reverse complement strand
CTTTTTCATTTCTACGAAATGTCCATAAAAATACATCAAGTGGGTTTATTGATATCAAAAATAATTTCAAAAGTATTTGAAATCAGGGATATTAATTTCTAGGGTAATCCTTCAGAGTCCTCAGCACAATGCTTGTGAACCCATTTTTCATCTTTGTTTTTAGAAATCTCTTTTCCGGGTTGGATCTTATCACCACAAGAGATACAGGATGTTGCAAATTTTGCTTTCATGTGTTTTGATAATGGTTGGAACATAAATCAAATGTGTTGTAATTGGTGTTAACTAGTGATTAACATGTTTTATTAATTTGAGTTAATTAATTATCGCATGAGTAATTCTAATTCAAAAATTATTCTTGCAAAGTGGTCTGACAGATTTTTTGCATGGTTGATTGATTTTATTATAATTTCAGCAATTTCAACTGGAGTTATTTTTGCATCATTTGGAAGTATAGATTATGAATTTGAAGAAACCAATTTTTGGATAGAAAACGGAGAATACATTCCAACAAGTGCGCTATTCTTTGTTTATTGGGTCATTCTGGAATACAAAACAGGTCAGACAATCGGTAAAAAAATTCTAAATCTCAAAAGTACAAACATCTATGGGAAAAATCCAAGTTTGAAAGGAGTTTTGATAAGCTGTTTTGGAAAATCATTTTTGTTGCCATTTGATGTTATCTTGGGATGGATTTTGACAAATGAAAAAAGACAAAGAATTTTCAATAAACTAGGAGACACAATTGTTGTTAAAATAAAGGACACTCAGAATGTCTCAAATGTCACATATCTGAAGGACTGAGGTTGTCAGATTTTCTTTAACCGTTACTCTGAAGATTTTACCAACAGATCTATTAGCAACCTTCGATCTGTTTTCTTGATGTCTGAAAACCAGAGAGAGTGGTGGATTGGTTTACCAAAAGAACTTCAAAATGACATTGAGTTAGAGGAATAGAGTATCAAACCAGTCTAAGATAGAGGTAGAGTAACGGTAAAGGTAGTAGGCTTGTTACTAACAGATATTGTGCCCCCATGTTGTTCTACAATACTCTTACAGATGACTAGCCCTAATCCAGTACCAGTTGTTTTAGTGGTATACATTGGCTCAAAAATTTTCTCTAAATCATTTTCAGGGATTCCAGGTCCAGAATCCTTTACTTTGATTGTAATATTGTTGGAATCTGAAGATAGTTCCACATCAACTTCACCTTGTCCATCAACTGCTTGAACAGCATTGTTTAGCAAATTGGACATTACACCCTCCATCTTTCTGGCATCACATTTTACAGAGAAATCAGAGTCAGGTAAATTAATAATAATTCCATAGCTGGTTTTGACATGATTCATTGCCAATCTCAAGATACTCAAAAATGAAGTCTTTTTCTTTTTGATTTCACTAGTTCGTGCAAAATCCAAAACGTCTTCAATGATTCTATTCATATCCAAAACAGAGGTCTGGAGTCTGAACCATTTTTCTCTATCTTGAGGATCTAGTTTTGCAAGAATTTCAGGAGTAAGCATATCAGCATATGTATGAATAATTGTCAATGGGTTTTTCAGATCATGGGCAACTCTACTTGCCATAGTACCAATGGTTGCAAGTCTTTCAGATTTTACTAACTCCTCACTTTTCTTTTCAACTTGAGAAAGTAGTGTGACGTTTTGTTTGAGAAGATCATCTTCCATTTTTAAGAGTCTTTGTTGTATCTCTTTTTCTTTTGAAATGTCATTTTGTATCGAAACAAAATTTTTGATTAGTTTTCCTTCAGTTATTGGAATAATTACAGTTTTTACCCAATATAGAGAACCATCTTTTGCTTTATTTTGGATTTCACCTTCCCATACATTTCCAGAAGAAATTGTATCCCACATTTTTTCAAAAAATTCAGTAGAATGTTCATCAGATTTTAAGATACGATGATTTTCTCCAATTAATTCATCTGAAGAATATTTTGAAATCTTGCAAAAATTTTTGTTTACATAAACTATAGTTCCTTCATTATCAGTAATTCCAACAACAGAGTGATCAAAGAGACGTTCTTCAAATTCAGAAATATCTAGATTCAGTTTCTTTAGCGCTGTCGCAGTTTTCATGTACAGTTTACGATCTCATTTGATATAATACAAACGGTTGTGTGTAATTTTCAATAATAAGGTAAATAGTCGTGTATAGTTTTCACTAGAGAATTTCAAATTAGAAAAAATGCATAGCATTCGCTAAGCATGATTAAAAATGAAATCATCGTACAAGTCGTGTATATTCCACTTTGATGAATAAAATGATTCATCGCGCATAGTCTCTATGTAAGTGGCTGAACCGATGTGTTGGTCTATTAGTA
>JBHITY010000166.1:0-2353 GCA_042138585.1 Candidatus Nitrosopumilus sp. | reverse complement strand
ATAGAAGCATATCTCAAAATGTTACCGCATCTGTAACATTACAGAGCACAAGTATACAAGAAATCAGAATTCCTGCAGAATTAGAACAAAAACTAAGAGAAGATGAGATGATAAAAGCAGTAGTTGTGACAAATCAAGAACAATGTGTTTTGGGAGTTTTTGATGAATCATGCATAATGATTAACGTAGTTAGAGACCCAGATGCAAAAGGAATCATCGAGATTCAGGAAGCAGACAAAGAATTTGCAATGACATACATTGATGATATAAACCAAGTCTTTGATACAGAAGCAGAACTCCATTCAGTTTTTGTACATAGTGATGATGCATCAAATGAAGCGTTTGAGACATCAGGAGTAATTTCAGGTAGAGGTATGATTTCAGTAGTCTATACAATGTCACCAGAAGATACAAACGCAATGTATGAAAAAATATCAGCAATCCTAATTCCAAAAATTATCAGAGATGGTGGAGGATTTTATGAAATTGCAAAAAATCTTTCATTTGAAGATAATTCAAAAATGACATTTTCAATAATTCCTCTAGAATCAAAATCTCTCTTGCAGTTAAAATTATCAGTTGATTATCCTAATGCAGCATCTACAATTTCTGAAGTCAGCCCATTAGATTTACTAAAAACAGACAAGATTGAGAGATCAGATTACTTTTCATCAGGATTTTATCCACTTAACTCAATAATTCAAGTGGTGATTTTATCACCAGAAGATGAAATCATTTCAAACATTAGAGGAGATATTATTCCGACACAAGTAATTGACAATGAAAAGATTCCAACAGACATATCAAAAGAAGGATGGATTTTTGATCCTCAAGAAGGACAAAGAATTCAA
Source organism: Candidatus Nitrosopumilus sp. (assembly GCA_042138585.1). Lineage (GTDB taxonomy): Archaea > Thermoproteota > Nitrososphaeria > Nitrososphaerales > Nitrosopumilaceae > Nitrosopumilus. Next base: position 1,502 of record JBHITY010000166.1, on the reverse strand, counting down.
GGAAAATACATTTTCGGTGAAGAAACTTCAATCAGTAAAGACAAGTTGAAATTTTCAATTGGAGATGCAGAACCTATACAACCAGCAACATCAGAAGAATCACTCGTAGTAGTAGGAATTATTTCTGTAGTTGCAATTGCAGCTGCGTTATTCTATCTTAAAGGATATAGAAAATAATTAAACTAAAAGTACTGCTGCTGCAAAAACAGTTGTCCACTTGCCATCTTTGTCACCACGTGTTTGTGAAGTGATGTTGTGAGTTTTGTAAATTTCACCAGAAATCTTCCATTGTTGTCTTTTTTCATCCCAGTTCTTATCAACATCAAATGAAATTCCTAATGAAGAGGCCAACATTTGTGCTGCAATATCTTCAGCATAATCTCCTGCCTGAGTTTCGGTTTGTCCAAAAGCTTCGTATTCAGACAGATATCCATATCGTTCTTTATCTTTAGGTTGTGCAATTCCTACAGAAGCAGAACACATTCTGTGGGGTTCATTAGTTTGGTTTTTTGAATAAATCGTAAACAAAATCTGTCCAGGTTTGATTTGTTGTAATCCCTCTTTTCTAGAGATTAATTTTGCCTTTGGTGGAAAAATGCTAGAAATCAAAACAAGATTTGTTCCGGCAATACCAGCATCTCTTAAAGCATATTCAAAACTAGTCAGTCTATCTTCATGAACTCCTTTTCCTCTTGTAAGAAATAATTTTTTAGCTACTAAATCTAACATTTGCAAAATTTTAGAAAATGAGTTGATATTTAACTTTTTAATAAAAGACTAGATTCGCCTAACAAAATTTACAGATGGGGTTTTGAGGATTAATCTCGTTTCTTTTTCTTTTTTCTTTTATCAGGATCTTTTGCTTCTTGCGTCAAAAAGATGAATGTGAAAAACGCACCCAACCCAATATTAACAACTCCCATGAATGTAATGAACATTGTTTGTTCTTTTCCAGCAATAGGTGACAAACCAATTATGATACCCAGAATACCAGTTCCAAAGAACATCATCATCAGAACCTTGACTTTAGTTGGTTCCATGTATCTCATAACAGGTATCAAAAAATGGCATTATTATAAACTGACGGTTAGCAAAATTTCTGGAAAAATCTCGACAAAAGGAACTCTGGTAACACTTTAAACCTTCAAAAATTTCATTTTACTTCGTGCCAATGTAGCTCAGCCTGGCTAGAGCATTCGCCTTGTAAGCGAAAGGTCATGGGTTCAGATCCCATCATTGGCTTTAAAATTTTCAATGATTATTTGGCAATACGATTAAGTATGCTAAATTTTGGAACAATCATACATGAGTTTTGAAGATAATGAAATTGAACAAAATCAAATTTCTCAAAATAAATCAAAATCAAATGGTCTAATTATTGGATTAATACTTGCAGTAGGAGTAGCAGCATTTTTTGCAGGAATGTATTTCTCAAATATTAATTCAAATCAAATTTCACAAGATGATCTAGATGATGCAATTGCAAAACTGGAACTCAAAAT
>JBHITY010000165.1:0-2359 GCA_042138585.1 Candidatus Nitrosopumilus sp. | reverse complement strand
ATCACCAGGAATTGCATAGAGTCTATTTCCACTTGATGCAGAATTTTGGGTAAGCGATATTGTTGCAATAAATGAACCAGAACTTTCAGAGGTCTCTATTGCATTTGCAGTAATTCCACCAACATCAGAGTCTGAAAAAACTTCTACAGGAATTTGATCAATTGCTTCAGGATTGAGATTCATGTCAAGATCAATTACTCTAACAATGACAGCGTCGTCACTAAAGAAAATATCAGTTTCAAACTCTACTATCCCAATATTCCAAGATACGGGGACAGATTCAGATAGTACAACACCATCAGCAAATTCAAAAGATACTGTTACTGCAGAATCTCTTTCGACTTCCAAGAACCCACTTGTAGGACCAGTACCAACAGTTCTAGGAGTTGTGTCAAAATCGCCATCACCATCTGCATCATGCAAGAATCCAGTAAGAATAACTTCACCAGTAAAAATTCCACTTGAGACGTCAGTCTCAGTTAATCTGTATGGCTCTAGCGAATGACTACGGGTTGAGATTTTGATTGGATTCTCATTGTCATCTCCAATTGAATCAATCAAGTCTTTGTCAGTATTCCAACTTGGTGCAATTATTTTGATTTTGATTTTATCAGTCCAAGAATAAACGGGTCTGTCAAAAAATATAGGAGCATATGGTTTGTCATAGTCTGGAATCTCTTGAGCAGATGCAAAAGGCAAAATGAAAATTAAGAATAGAAAATCAAGCAATTACGTTTTGTGTAGAATAGTTTAGATTTATGGGTTGTCAGTTTGACTCTTCATCAGGAAGAGATATTGCCAAAATGTTGTCTCCGCGAAGCAAAACCTTGCCTAGTTGTTTTTTATTTTCTTCAGAAATGTCTTCAGCGTTTTCTAGTGTAAGATTCATGTGTATATCAAAGTCTTTGAGAGTTCCTTGAACTGTCTTGTTGTTTCTTAATCGAAGCAAAACGACTTTGTCTTTGGAGTTTGTCATTAGTGTTGAGATTTCATCTGCCATAATTATCATCCAGTTATTTCTTCTTGCTTACTTGCATGTACAAATCAACGGTACCACTTCCAATTGGGATGTTACTTCCAACAATTACATTTTCTGTAATACCTTTGAGTTGTTCAATCTCTCCACCAAGTGCAGCGTGTGCAATTGTTGGAACTGTAATCTCAAATGCTGCTCTTGCCAAGACGCTGTCTTTGGTTCCAGCAATTCCGTGTCTTCCGATTTGTTGCATGTAACCACGAGAGCACATCAAATCAGATACTAACATAATGTATCTATCATCTACTTCAAGTCCTTGGTCTTCTAGAGTACTGTTAAGTTCATTGATTAATGCATTTCTAGCAGCTTCAATACCAAGAGTTCCTGCAATCTCAAAGACGTTGTTTGTTCTAACATTTGTTTTGTCAATGCCTTTGACCTCTAAGACTTTGGCAACATTAGAACCAGTTGTCTGGATAACCCACTCATCATCTTTTTGGACAAGTGTTACACGTTCAATGTCAGGTACGCCTTTGACAGTAGTATTGAGAACCTTATTTCTAATTGCAATAACGGTTGCAGTGTCAGATTCTTCAACTAGTTTTAGAGTAATTAGTTCGCCAGTTGTCTCCATCTTGAATTTCTTGTTAGAAGACAATGCGGCTTCAACTTCTGCAATTGAGCAGCCTCTTTCTCTGAGCCTATTTTCACTCAAAATTAGTTTAATTTCAGTAGCATAATCAGTTTCGCTGTCTGCAATCAAGGCACTTACTTTGGTTTGCAAAACATTTCTTGCAACCTCAATTGCTTTTTCTCTAGAGTTCTTGGATTCATCATCAAGATAGATATCCATAGTTGGTGTTACTGGTTTCTTTCTTGCATCGACGAGTTCAATTAATCTTGGAAGACCTAATGTTACGTTTCTTTCTTTAATTCCTGCAAAGTGGAATGTTCTTAATGTCATCTGAGTACCTGGTTCACCAATTGATTGTGCAGTGATAATTCCGACTGCTTGTCCAGGTTCTACTTTTGCTTTGTTGTAAAGTAGTAATCCTTTCTTACATACTGTTTCAACACCTTCTTTGCTTAATTCTGAATCTAGTAATGCATCGGTAACTAGTGAAGTTAATCTTGGATTGAATGTCTTTGTGTATTTCTTTGCTAGTGTTTCAATCTCTTCTTTTGTTGCTTTTTTACCAGAATCAATAATTTTTTGAGATTCGATTAATCTGCTTGGGTTGAATGCCATACCATGGTCACTCTTTTGTACATCAATTCCATCTTCACCATAAAGGAATTGTACAATGTGTCCGTGTGGATCTCTTACTGTTCCATCATATTCTAATCTAATGTGTTCTAATGCGTTGATCAATCTACGCTGCA
>JBHITY010000164.1:0-2360 GCA_042138585.1 Candidatus Nitrosopumilus sp. | reverse complement strand
GGAAGGAAAGTAAAACGTGAAGTAATTGAACACAGAGGAGCTGCTGCGATGCTTGCGTTTGATGAAGACAAAAAAGTGATTTTAGTAAAGCAACACAGATTTCCACATGGGTATGTTTTGGAGATTCCTGCAGGCACTTTAGAAAAACGAGAGCAGCCTATCAAATGTGCATTTAGAGAATTAGAAGAAGAGACAGGGTACAGAGCAAAGAAAATGACGCCTCTAATCACATACTATCCATCAATTGGGTACAATTCGGAGATAATTCACTGCTTTGTAGCCTCAGGATTAAAGAAAATTGCAGATTTGAAACTAGATGATGATGAAATTTTATCAGTAGTAAAAGTGGATATGAAAAAACTACTTACTATGATAAAGTCTGGAAAAATTCAAGATTCAAAGACTATATGTGCAGTTCTGACATATGCTGCAAAAAAGAAGCTATACTAACTATTCATTATAGATTGGTTGAACCAGATCTGCAACATCAGCCCAAGATTGGGCAATTCTCTCAAACATAAATACCATGTCAAGAAAATCTATTGGGATTTCTTTTTTACTACCTAAGGAGGCTCTGAGTTTACCAAGTTGTTCTTCAAATTTCTTGTGCAAAGATATTGCTTCAATTGCTAATAGTCTATCAGGTTTTGTAAAAGCATCAATTGATTTTTCTGCTAATTGATTAAAGTTTTTCACGACGTCATGAATTTTTTTGTATTGTTCTTTTGACAAAGACGAATTATAGATAAAATCAGATAGCTCAACAATAGAGTCACCAGTATTTTCAAGAAGATTGGCTGCAACTCTATAATCGAGAACGTCAATATTTTCTAAATTAAATGCATTAGCCAGTCTCTTATCAACAAGAGTGCTACGAATTAATCTTACAAGTAAGAAATATTGTCTATTTACCTCTTCATCACGTTTTGATAATGTTTGCAAATTTGATTTATCATCTGCAATTAATCCGTTTGTTGCATCATCATACATTCCAATTGCAATAGAGCTCATACGTTTGAGTATTTTTTGAGGGTTAAGTGTAGTAGAATCTAATAGAAACTGCATGTTAATGTGTGATGCATCTTCTTCAATTATTTCCATTCCAACAAGACGTCTCATAGAATTACGAATTTTTTCTCTATCCTCACCTGGAATAATTGAATCAGAAGTAATCTCAATGATATCATATCCTAAAAGATACGCACCTGTAATGTCAGCCACAATATTCTCTTCTTTTGGCAATGGATATGAGATTACAAGTTCTTTTGTAGGACGAGTTTCTTTGTTTGCAGAAATTGAGATGCTATCTTGACCAGTTTCAAGCTCAACCTGACTGCTTTTGTCTAATTTGTTTGCATCAACCCATTCCTTTGGAAGAGACACTAGTATGCTACTTCCTATTCTTTGTAGGCGTCTAACGAATTTAGTCAATTTATACTAATTTAATTAATTTAAGCCATATTCTTATATTTTGTGTAAAATTTAAACCCAGATCAATGAAGGGAGTGGCATTTTGTCCTGCACATATTACAGGTTTCTTCAAGGCCCACTTGGAGAATAATCAGGATAAATTAGAAAATCTAGGCTCAATGGGGGCAGGATTTTCAATCAGACAAGGCGTAACGACTAGAGTTACAATTGACAAAAAAAATAATCACGATTCAAATTTCAAGATTTCAACAAAAGGATACCAATCTGATAAAACAGATGTTTCAGAATTTGTATTAAATGAATTTCTAAAGATAGGGGACTTTAAAGACAAGTTCTTTAACATTGAACATGAGATTTCAATTCCAGTAGGATATGGTTTGGGTTCTAGTAGTGCTGTTGCATTATCATTATCCTTTGCATTAGATCAAGCACTTGATACAAAATTAGATAAAAATACAATTGGACAAATTGCACATAATGCAGAAGTTAATTGTAAAACTGGATTGGGAGATGTTTTAGCATCATTTCATGGGGGATTTGAAGTTCGTGTAAAACCAGGAGCTCCAGGAATCGGAACAGTGGAAAAAATTTCTATAGATAAAATTTCAGTTATTATGATTTGTTTTTCTCCAATTTCAACTAATAAATTCATCAAGGAAAGACTTTCTCAGATAAATGGACTAGGTGGCAAAATGGTGAACCGATTATTAGAATCAAAAGATTATCAACATTTTCAAGATATGTCACTAGAATTTGCAAAATATGTAAATGTAATGACACCTAGAATGCAGAAAATAGTAAATGAGTTAACTGAAAATAATATCAAATGTGGAATAGCACTTTTTGGAGAAACAATTTTTTCAATGATTCCAAAAGAAGATGAAAATAAAGTTTTAGAAATTTTAGAAAAATATTCTGATGGAGTAATA
>JBHITY010000163.1:0-2400 GCA_042138585.1 Candidatus Nitrosopumilus sp. | reverse complement strand
GAATAGCAAAGGCAAAAGAACTTGTTTACACAGGTAAAATGATCAAAGCAGATGAAGCAAAAGAAATTGGTCTTGTAAACCATGTAGTCCCTCTTGCATCATTACATGAAGAAGCTTTGAAAATGGCACAACAAATTGCTGCAAACTCTACTATGGGCGTTCAAATGTCTAAAGTAGCAATCAACAAAGGACGAAATGCAGACCTTGATACAGGTCTTGGCTTAGAAATCCTTGCTTGGAGAAACTGCTTTACACATCCAGACCGCCAAGAGAGAATGACTGCATTTGTTAACAAGTCAAAGAAATAGCTATTTCCTATTTCCTTATTTTATTATTTTTTAATTCTATGATACAGTAACTAATCCTACTCTCCAAGGATGGAATGAGCAGTAGTACTTGTAAACACCTTCTTCATCAAATGTGTGCTCAAATCTGTCACCGGTGTTTAGTGGAGGACTGTTGAATAATTGTATGACCTTTCCTAGTTTATCTATACTTTGGATGTTATGTGGTACTGAGTCATCATTTACCCATGTTACTGTGCTTCCAACTGGGATTTCCAAATTCAATGGTGAGTAAAATCCTGCACCTGTGACATCAAAGTTTCCATTTGGAATTACAACTTGGGCCTCAATTGCTTGTGGAACTGGTTCCACAACACTATCAATAACAATTACTTCGTTTTCAATCAAGAATTTTATCATATTAAGAAATTCTCCTTCAGAGATAATTCCTTCACCGTACCATAATGCTGTGTTTTTTACCCATTCAGGAACTACTTGAGCATCTGCTGAATTTACTGAAAGTGAAACTAGAGAAATGGCAAAAACTAAAGTCAATAAGGCCATTGTTTTTGATAGTCGCTTCATAATTGAATTTTAAATTATTATCATTTATACAATCCGTGTGCACTGTCTTGCATTGCATACTTGATGATTATATCTGATTATCACACATGATAATCATGCAAGAATTAGTCCAAACCCGAAAAATAATGGATGATGAAAGAAAGCAAATAATTTTAGAAGTCCTAGCCGACAAATATTGCAAAAAAATCCTCCATGATACACTAGAAAAACCAAAATCTGCCATGGAACTATCTAGTGACAAAAAAATCCCAATAAGTACAGTCTACCGAAGATTACAAACCCTTTATGATGCAAAGTTACTTGCAATCTCCGGTTCCATAAATGAAGATGGAAAGAAGTACTTCCTTTACAAGAGTAAGGTAAAATCCATATCTCTCAAGTGCGATTTGGAAGAGACTTCAATCGAAATCGTTCCTAACTCGTCTAATACGAGTTAACTATCATTTTATAATCGTGGGATTTTGATATGTTGAAAGAAAAATTGGTTTCAGATAGACAGGTTCACAACCAAAAGAAAGAATCCACACGTAGTATTTCCTACAGACTCCCTGAAAAATTGGTAAATGAATTAGAAACTGAAGCAACAATGAAAAGTATTTCTCAAAATGTACTTGTAAAACAAATCTTAGAAAAATATGTACAATGGGATAGGTTTTCTGATAAAATTGGAATGATTCCTGTACCAAAAGCTATTGTGGAATCATTAGGAAATGAATTGGATGGAAAATATATTGATGAAATAATTACGATGATCTTTCCACTCATAAAAGATTCTGTCATGTTCATCAAAGGAGGATATGATTTGAAACGATGTATTGAAACTTTAGAAGATTACATGAAAGCATCTGGAATGAACTCTGATCATCGAGTTGAAGGTGGTAAGCACATATTTTTGATTCAACATGAACTAGGAACAAAGTGGTCTGTCTTTACAGAGCAATTGTTAACTCAAATCTTTCGTAGTTTCATGCCAGAAAAAGAATTAAAATTTCAAACAACTGATTCGACTGTCATTATGTCAGTGGAATTAGGATCAGATTTTAATGAACATGATTATCATGATTGAAATTCAGTTAATCATTTGAAATATCACTTTTCGTAATACCTATACATGAATTCCGATATAGTTCAACAAAAAACAACTGTAAAGGAAATCATGAATGGTTCTGTGGTATCAGTTGATTCTTCAGTTACCGCAACTGATGCTGCAAAACTGATGGAAGATTCCAAAGTCGGTGCAGTAATAGTATTTGAAAATGCATCCCCTGTGGGAATTATTACTGATAGAGATTTTGCAATTAAAATCACTGCTCACTCTTATCCTATTGATACCCCTGTTAGGAGAATCATGTCATCTCCTCTGATTTCTATTGATCCTGATTCTGACGTTTGGACTGCCTCTGATTTAATGTCAACACGAAATGTCCGAAAATTACCCGTAATTGATGATGACAAAGTTGTTGGAATTGTAACATCTAGTGATCTTGTCAAACATATTGCTGATCACTGACGTTTTTAGCAAAAAAGCCTA
>JBHITY010000162.1:0-2425 GCA_042138585.1 Candidatus Nitrosopumilus sp. | reverse complement strand
TACTTCTAGTATTTTCAATACTTCTTTTTGCAGTAATTCTGACCCCTGCATATGCTCAAACTGCAGACCATGTCGTAATTAATGAAATTGATATCAATCCTCTGGGAGATGATTCAGCATCTATTTCTGAATGGGTTGAATTGTACAATCCAACTGATTCTGATGTTGATTTGGGGGGATGGAGTGTTGCATCAACAACTATTCTTAAAAAAACAATGACTATTCCATCTGGAATTGTAATTGAGCCAGGACAATTTCTAACATATTCTTATCAACCTGTTTGGTTTACTGATGTAAATGAATCTGTAGAACTTCGAGATGAAAATAATGTAATAGTTGATAAAACTCCAACCGTTTCAGATATTCAAAATGATTTTTCTTCTTGGCAGAGAATCTATGATGGATATGATTCTGATAGTTCTGATGGTTGGAAATTTGCAACTGCAACTGCTGGAAAATCTAATGGTAAATTAATTGAGACTCAAGAATCTGAAAGTGTTTCTATTACTGTAAATTCTGAAAAAGAATCATACTTGTTTGGTGATGTTGCAGTAATTTACGGAAGTGTTTCTGAAGAAGTTTTTATTCTAAAACCGTTCTTTCAACCTCAACAAATTGAAATAACTATCGCTGGTCCAAATTTTAATAAAATTATAACAATGTATCCTGATCTTAATTTGAATTACAAAACAACACTTAGTTTACATCAAGTTTTGGGTGTCAATGAAGGAAATTATGATGTATCTGTAAGTTATGCTGATGCAATTGATTCAACTAATTTTTCAGTAGGGTATGAAGTAATTGAAAAAGAAATCAAAGAAGAAGGCACTCTTGTAATTGCCACTGACAGTTCTCAATACCTCCCAGGACAATGGGTGACCATACTTGCATCCGGTACTGAGATTATTCCATTTCAAGGAATGAAATTTACAGTAACTGATAATGCTTCCAATGTTATTACTGAAGGAAACATATTTCCAAATTCAAGTGATGACTTTGAAACTCGAATTTTTATAACTACGGTTAATCCTGGATATGGAACTTATACTATCTATGCAGAGTATTTTGATAGGTCAGCTACCACTACCTTTGAAGTTGTAGAGGATTTCAAAGAAGATGTACCCATTTCTCTTTGGACTGATAAAGCAGCATATAGTTTGGCAGATGTTGTAAATATTTCTGGTAGGCTAAACCAAGTCTTTGTTGGCACATTAGATTTGGAAATTCTCCAAACAAAACAAAGTTCCCTAACTAGTGATTTCAGTTTGGGTAGTGATGCTGGTTTTAAAATTATAGATGGTCTAACTGTTCAAGGCGATGGCTCGTTTACTTATTCATTTACAATCCCTGATCATCCTAATCGATTAGGAGATTACAGAATTCATGTTTCTCAAGATGTTGGGACTGCAACTATTGTAATTCATGCAGTCAAAAACCCTGAAGAATTTGTAGCCTCTACTGAACCCTTGACAGTATTCTCTGATAAGGAAGAATATGAAATTGGAGATGAGATGATAATTTCTGGTTTTGTAAAAGATCCTTTTTCTAATTCTAGCTATCTGACTGGTTCTTCTGTAAACATTTCTATCTCTCATGAGGATGGTACTCCTTTGGAGATTGTTGCATTACCAAGTGGTTCAAAAACACGACTCAATGACGGTGTAGTTGTTGCATATGATTTTACAGCAATTCCAGAAACATCTGGCACATATTCACTCAAACTTGATTTGTCTCGTACTGTGTTTACTGCAGGAAACTATGTTATAAAATCACAATACTTGGATCATACAATAAGTAAATCTTTCACAATTATGGACCCTATTGATTTGACTGATGGGGCTATAATTTCTCTTGATAAGGAAGTTTATGGATTGGGTGAAATTGTACTCCTAACTGGTGCGGTTCCTCCAACTGGTGATAATTCCATTGATATTTCTGTTACAAAACCTGATGGAAGTGTAAGTAAATCTGGTGCATTAGTTGATAGCCAACGTTTCTCATGGTCTTGGACTACTCCTATAAGTGAAATAACTCAAAATATCAAAACAGATGATGGTCGAGATGTGGTAAAATCAAACTTGGGAATCTATAAGATACGAGTCGCAACAGCATCTGAAAGCCAAGATTTATTCTTCAAAGTTTCAGAAGATCCTGAAAATGATTCTTTATCTAAAACTCCTCTTTTCGTCTCTACTGAAAAATCATTATACAAAGCAGGTGAAAAATTAAAAGTTATTGGGAATGTACTTGAGCGTGAACGTGGTGATGAGGGATTAGTGGTTCCTGATCGTGTACACATTCAAGTTTTAGATGGAATTTTCCCTTACAAACAAATTCATGAATCTTCTGTTTATCCTACCCAAGGTGGTCAATTCGTTAGTCTTTTCGAATTGCCTGCTACTGTTTTCAGTGAAGGCACATACAA
>JBHITY010000161.1:0-2458 GCA_042138585.1 Candidatus Nitrosopumilus sp. | reverse complement strand
TTTACCTTTAATTTCAATTACATCACCTGTGGATGCATTTAATGTATCCATAGAATCATAATCAATTCTTGCGACTCCTCTTCCGACATCTCTAGTGTATGCCTCCAAAACTTTGAGAGAAAGTGCGTTTTGACTCATATTCAAATGCCCTCTGTCTAATTTTTATATCTTTGTGGTAATTTCTTCAAGTGACAAGTAATAATCACAAGCTTAAAATCCTCTTTAGGTAGGAAACGATCAGCTTGGGTAAGAGACCATTAGTAAGAAGGCGTGGCCGTGGAGGTAATCAATTTAGATCTACTTCTACTGGTAAAGTAGGCACAAAAGCAAATTATCCTCGTTTTCCACTATCCGAACAACATGAAGGTGAGATTATTGACCTTGTTCATGAACGTGGTAGAGAAGCACCTTTAGCTAAAGTAAGATTTGAAGATGGCTCCATATCATTTGTCCCTGCAGTACTTGGATCTAAAGTAGGAACAACATTACAATTTGGATTAAAATCAAAAATTGAACAAGGAAATGTCATTAGTGTTCAAAACATTCCTGATGGAACAATTGTTTGTAATATAGAAAAACACTTTGGAGATGGTGGTGCAATTGTAAAATCCGCAGGAACCAATGCAACTGTTTTCTCACATGGTGATGAAGGTGTTACTGTAAAACTTCCTTCTGGAAAATTCACTACTCTTAACCCAAAAAATAGAGCCATGATTGGAACTCTAGCTGGAGGTGGAGTTAGTGAGAGACCATTTATGAGTGCCGGTGGCAAATGGAGAAACTTTAAAGCTAAAGGAAAGAAATATCCAATTGTTAGAGGTGTTGCTCAAGCAGCATATGTTCACCCACACGGTGGTGGTCGTCACCAACATGTTGGACAAAGTTCTACTGTTTCTAGAGATACTCCTCCAGGAGCTAAAGTCGGAAGCATTGCAGCAAGAAAGACTGGTAGAGCTAGAATTAAAGAAAGAAAGTAGTCTTCTCTTTAACCTAAAATTGATTAATAGCTCCAAGAAATCTCTGTTAAATGTCAAATCAACGAATTAGACTTTTTGTAACTGGTAGAGTTCAAGGCGTTTTCTTTCGTCAGACCTTAAAAACAAAAGCAATACAAAATGATGTTTTTGGATGGGTAAAAAATCTCAAAGATGGACGTGTTGAGGCTATTTTAGAGGGGAACGAAGAAAATGTTAGTCGATTAGTTGAATGGGCACATGGCGGCCCTGCAAATGCAATAGTTGAAGATGTAGAAATTAGAAATGAAAAATTTACTGGTGAATTTTCAAAGTTTGATGTTTTGTATTAGTGAATTTGTTCATAGGCTTTTTTTATCAAATCCCCAAATTCAGAAATTTGTCGGTCTTTACTGATTTGAATAATCTCCACAGGTTCCTTTCTACTATTTTGAATTTTTATGATCACACCTTCTTTTTGGGGCTCTACGTCTGTAAACCATCTAAATGTCATGGATTTACAAAAGACAACTCTGTGCATTCTCACATCTTCAACCACATTTTCCCCTAAACCAAAACAAAATTCTCTAATTGAATCAAAAAGTGGTAGTACCTGAGTAGGAATTTGTCTTTTAAAATCTTCATAACTTCTTTTGTTTCCAAATGAAATTATTCCTTCCATGAAGTTGTAAATTTGAATTTAATAATAAATGGTAGCAGCTCTGTTGGCTCCAGTCTAGACGAATAGCCCCATTTCAAGGCATACAAGATCCGCCACGTTGACGAGGAAGCGTGGATGCTCCACCTTAGGATTGCTCCCTCCCGGACCTCATCCCTTTCGATAGTTCGGTCTTAGAAGTTATTCCTTCGAATATTTCTAGTCCTGCAACCACCCGCCTCGGCGTGATTTCATTTCCGCACACCAAGCGGGAATTACCCATCTAGAGATTTACCCAACAGTTACTGATCTCTGCATATAGCCGGTTTCAGAACAGGGCACGGCTGGCACCCCGATCCTACCTACTACCAATTTTTCTAAAACAAAGTATGTTATATTTGCATTAGGTTTGATTCTCTTTTAGTTTCAATACCATGCTGCAAACTGAGCATACATCGCCTGTACAATTATTACCACATTTTTTACAAACAGTTTTTTCTTTGTAGTTTGTTTCTTTTACAATACTTGACACTCTAAGAATTGATTGATACAAATTATTTTTAATTCCACTATGTTGTTTTTCTAATGAATTTAGAAATTCTCGTATCTCTGTTCTAATTCCTTCATTCATGTGAGGACAGGGCTCTGATTGAAAGGGAATATCATTTGTAAATGCATAAAATACTATTTCAGATTCATATATCTCACAAAATGGTTTGATTTTTCTCAAAGAGTTTGAAGATGTATCAGGATCCATCCACCCAATCTTGTTTGTATCCCCTGATAGCATGTTAATTACAAATGTCTGTAATGTATCATCTAGATTATGTCCTGTTGCAATAACATC
>JBHITY010000160.1:0-2465 GCA_042138585.1 Candidatus Nitrosopumilus sp. | reverse complement strand
TGTTCAATGGAGAAATTACTAATGAAAAAGTATCCATGGCGATGTTGGCATTTGGTATTTTTATGATAGTATTAGGATTTAGAAAACATGAGCAAAAAAGATGAATTTCTAAAAACTCAAAAGATTTTGCGTTTAGCTACTATTTCAAAAAATAAAACTCCACATATTGTTCCTGTTTGGTACAGGTATAGTGCAAAAAAATTCTACATAGGCACAAACACTAGAACTCAAAAAGCAAAAAATCTAAAGAAAAACAATAGAGTTTCTTTTTGTGTAGATGTAGGAATTAATGCGCCAAACATCTATGGGGTTATGGGACAAGGGAAAGTGAATTTAATCCTAGAAGAAAAGAAAGTAAAGACAATAGCAAAAAAAATTCTGTTACGTTACTTTAACACAATAGAAAACAAATCAGCTAAAGAATTACTAGATGATACTGATTGTATTATAGAAATTGTTCCTGAAAAAGTATCAGTGTGGAATTACTGACTAACAAATTCTTCAATCTTATTCATTGCTGAATCTAAAACCTCAAGACTAGGAAGATAAACTAATCTGAAATGACCACTACCGTATTGCTCTCCAAATCCAGAACCATGTACAGTTAACACACCTTTTGATTCCAAAAGTTTTGTAACAAATTCTTTGTCGGTTCCAAATCTATTATCTTCAATTTTTGGAAATGCATAAAATGATCCTTTTGGGTTTGGGCAAGAAAGTCCAGGCATTTCATTTAGTCGCTTTACAACCAAGTCCCTATGTTTTTTGACTTCAGATACAAAATTAGAGATATAGTCTTGAGGACCACGTAATGATTCCAAGGCAGCATGTTGTACAGGCAGACTAGTTGCAATTCTCACTCTGGCTAATTTTGGCAGGTTTTCTCGTATTGCATCAAGTTTTGGTGAATTGTTAAATGCAATATAGCCAATTCTCCAACCAGACATGAGATGTACTTTGGAAAAACCATTTAGAATAATAACAGGAGAGTCTACTGCAACTTTACCAATTCCTACAAATTTTTCATCAAATACGATTTGATCATAAATTTCATCACAAATAATGTAGAGATTGTGTTGATTTGCAATATCTACTAGTTCCCTTAGTGATTTTTCATTAAACACAACACCAGTAGGATTGTTTGGGCTAATCAAACAGATTGCAACAGTCTTTGAAGTGATTTTAGATTTTATATCTTCAATGTCAGGGGTAGAATTTTCCAAGTCTACTGCAAATTCTACAGGAACTCCACCATGCAGTCTAACATAGGAAGCATATGGAGGATAATATGGTCCTGGAAGTAGTACTTCATCTCCTTCTTCAACAATCGAGGAAATAACCATGTCCAGTCCTTCAGAGACACCATTTGTAACTAGAATCTCATCAGCAGAAATTGACAGTCCTTTGGCATTTTCTTTTTTTGCAATCTCTTGTCTTAATTCTAGTAATCCTTCAGAAGTAGAATAATAATTCTCACCATTATTAATTGCATTAATCAAAGCTTGTTTGACATTATCAGGTGGTTGAAAACCAAATTGAACAGGATCACCGATATTGAGATAATCAACTTGCATTCCTTTTTGTTGCACTTTTCTTGCAGCAAGAACAATATCTCTAATTGCATACTCTACACCTGCTACTTTTTTTGATACCTTCAAAGTATCTAGACAGATATTTAGGCCCGTTAAATTCTTACTTGTTTGGACTCGTTGCACAGCCTGGATAGTGCGGGCGGCTTCGAACCGCCAGGTCGAGGGATCGAAGCCCTCCGAGCCCTTTAGATTATCTTATTAAGCAAATAATTTTCCACAAAAACGAAGTGAAGATATCACTATTCAAGATTGGATTAGTTTTAGTAATTGTTGGAATGATTTGGAT
This sequence comes from Candidatus Nitrosopumilus sp., assembly GCA_042138585.1. Lineage (GTDB taxonomy): Archaea > Thermoproteota > Nitrososphaeria > Nitrososphaerales > Nitrosopumilaceae > Nitrosopumilus. The sequence continues at coordinate 587 of JBHITY010000160.1, read as the reverse complement.
ATCAATAATTTTTGCAGATACTGAAAAAATCCAAGAGCAAACTATTCTAAAACAATCAAGCTCATTTGAAACAAAATCACAATTTACAGGTACAGATATTGGATTTTACAAAGTCTACATGCCAAATTTTTCTGGTCAGGAGATATTTGTTCAGATTTTAGATATCAACGATAATGTGATTTCAGAGCAAACTATTCAAACAAAAATGTCAGTAGGGTATTTTGATTTTAACGAAGATGGAGAGTATGCTGTAAAAGTTACAAACTTGACAAAAAATCAAATTAACTTAGAGATAGAATTTGGAAATACAAACTCAAAGGAAATGATTCCTCCAGGAGTGTTCATTCTGATTGGTTCTATTGCCATGATAGTAATGTCTTATCTGAAAATCAAAAATTACAAAATGGCACAACCTGATGAGAATATCTCATAGACAGGGATACATTGGATTGTATGTCCAAAGATTAGAACTAGATTAAATCCTAGCCATATTGTAAAGAACAAAAATGTAACAATTGAGAAAGGCAACAATAGTCTAAGTTTAGTGTGTTCTCTGTTTTTTAAAATTAATAGTCCACCAAGGGAGC
>JBHITY010000159.1:0-2493 GCA_042138585.1 Candidatus Nitrosopumilus sp. | reverse complement strand
AAGAACAAGAATCCTAGTGACATGATAAGATAAAGTAAACCAACATCAGTATGATGAGTTGAGAACATTATTTGCCAAATTGGACGTGGCTTTTGTAATTCTAGAACCATTAGTTAATTCCCTCCAGTGATTCTGATAAAAGCGTTATCAAGAGTGTGGTTCCTCCACAATTAATGTTCCACGCATGTTATAGTGGATTAATCCACAATATTCTCTGCATTGAATATCATGTTCTCCAACTGCATCAGGTGCAAACCATACAGTGTTAACTCTGCCAGGAATTGCATCCATCAAAACAACATAATCGTGAATGTTAAAAGAGTGATTTACATCAGTTGAATGAATTTCAAATTTGTAGGCTTTACCTTTTTCAACATGTAACTCACCAATTTCTTTAGTACCATCTTCATGTTCAAAAGTCCAGAACCATTGTTGTCCTGTTACTTTGATAATTTCGGCGCCTTCTGGAACATGCTCCACTAATCTTTCTGCTTCCCAAGCTTCAGCACCTACCCAACACATGATAGCAATTACTACACCAACATAACACCATTCAGGCCAATTAGAGTGTCCAGCCATTTCTACCAGTCAGTCCCCTCATATGCTGTTGGTTTTGCTTTTGGATGAGATTCTCTGAATCTCCAGACTTGCCAAATCATGGTACCAGATACAACTGCACCTACAACAAATGCTATAGTCATCATTCTAAAGAATAAGTTCCAAATTACTACTCTACGATCAAGATATTCACCAGGTTCGGCACCAGCAGCAAATGCGTATTCAACTGCAGGAACGATTACCATAACGGCCAATACTAAGAATAACCCGACTATACCCTTCATCGTGAATGACTGTCGTGACCTTTGATTTCTATTTAAAAGTTTTTAAGATTATTTGCTACCAACCCTGATCGAAACGAGTTGGGTGCATTACATTAATTCCTGAAATTGAGAACTTTCTATTATTTTCTCTAAAGAGATTCAAGGATGCATTTGCTATTATTAACTCAAAGAGGTTTGTAGGAGACAAATCTACTACTGTTGATAGCATTGCCTTGATTGGATCCATGTGAGTAACCAGTACAACATTCTCATCAGGATGTTTTTCAAGAACATGATCCACAATTCCTAGAACCCTTCTTTTGACTTCATCAAAAGTTTCTACACCATTATGAGCAATTTCAAGATCACCTTGATAGAATTTCATAAAGACATTTCCATGATCATTGAAAATTTCATCATATGCCATGCCAGTGAATTTTCCCATATCAAGTTCAATTAGTCGTTCATCAATTGATACATCAAGAGAGTTATGTTTTCCAACAATTTCTGCAGTATGTTTTGCTCTTTGGATTGGACTAGAGTAAATTGCAGAGATGTTCATGTGTTCAAGTAGTTCAGCAGTATGTTGTGCTTGCTGTTCGCCAACATCAGTTAAAGGTACACCTTCGGTTCTACCTGCCAATATTCGTTCAGTGTTATTTTTTGCCTGACCGTGTCTGAGAAAAATTATTTGGCCCATTCTAATCGAAATTCAAATAGAGATAATAATAACATTATCTGTAGTTAGTTCATGAAAGTAGGAATTATTGGCGGAACCGGTGGAATGGGCAAAGGTTTTGCACTAAGATGGTCTCAAAATCATGATGTAATTATTGGCTCTAGAGATGCTGGACGAGCATCAGAATCAGCTGCAGAATATACAAACTTGGCAAAAGAAGCATTTGGTGAGATTAAAGGAAGTATTTCTGGAAATGACAATGTTTCAGTTGCAAAAGAAAGTGATGTTCTGATTTTATCGATTCCATATGATAACATTGATTCAGTATGTTCTGGAATATTACCTGAAGTTAGTGATAATTGTGTAGTAGTGTCTCCAATTGTTCCAATGACTAAAACTGATGTTGGATTTGAGTGCGTTTCAATTAAAGATAACAAACCATTCTCATACAAGCTAGTTTCAAACCACATGAAGAATAAATCAAAACTAGTATCTGCTTTTCATGTAATCTCTGAAAAGAAACTTGTCAATCCAAATCTAGAGTTAGATTATGACATTTTTGTTTGTGGAGACGACAAAGAAGCAGTAGGTGTAGTAAATACGCTAATTGATGAGATAAAGGGATTAAGATCAATTTACTTGGGACCAATTGAATTATCATATTTGGCAGAAATGTCAACTCCATTGCTACTTAATGCAATGATTCAAAACAAGATAAAAAATCCCGGAATCAAAATTATCTAAGTACGTTCTTTTATCATGAGCCACGAGTATTATAGGCGAGGTAGAAATTGGTTTACTGCCATAGGTGTTTTGTTTTCTGTCATGGCAGGAATTGTTTTGATTAGACAATTACTGATATGGGGACCAGAGTTTGTTGAAGAGTTTCTGTTCAATGGGGAAATTACTAATGAAAAAGTATCCATGGCAATGTTAGGGTTTGGTATTTTTATGATAGTATTAGGATTTAGAAAACATGAGCAAAAAAGATGA
>JBHITY010000158.1:0-2494 GCA_042138585.1 Candidatus Nitrosopumilus sp. | reverse complement strand
TAAATCTGACTACTAAATGCAAACAGAGAATTTATTGATTGGATATTTTGATTGTTTAGATATTTGATTAGAGTCATAGCAAATTCAGAGTTTTTTGTTTTTTCAAGATAAGATACGAGTTCATCAATCATTTGAGGGGGCAGGCCTTTGTCCAATTTATCAATGAGTTCTTTACATTCTTGATCGTTTTCAATTGGCATTGTATAATGTATGGTGTTATTAATTAAAGAAGATTATGCAGATATTAATTCAAGAATTTTTGTGATTGCCTCTTGTGGTGAATCAACTCCAATTATCTTGACATTTTCTCTATGATCAATATATCCATCAATGAAAGGATCAACTGAGCTGTCCAAGTTTCTTATTGCCACCATGGGTTTTTTGTGCATATATGCAGCACAAGTTTCAGATAAAGTTCCAGAACCTCCACCAACAATCACGACACCATCTGCAGAAAGTGCATTAAGAAAATCACGAGCTAGGCCCATGCCAGTTGGAATTACAATATCACAGTACTCATTTGCCTCTACTGGATCATTTTGAGGAATTATTCCAATAGTCAAACCACCTGCGTCTTTTGCACCATGAGCTGCTGCAGTCATCACACCGCCCAATCCTCCACAGATCAAGACAGAGTCAGATTTTGCAATCTCTGCTCCAACCTCATATGCAATTTTTTCATGTTCAGGTAGACATCCATTTGTGTTGTGACCAATTACTAGGATCTGTCTTTTCTTTGCCATGATTCAAAATACAAAAGTGGTTTGAAATATCTTCCGAGAGAAAAGGATATTAGTAAAAAATTCTATTGCTAGTCATGGAAAGACGTTCAATGCCAGTATGTTTTACTGAAAAACAATACAAAATGATCGAAGAATATGCCAAGAGAAATGGTATGCTAAATGCAAGTCAAGCTCTTGAGAAAATTCTAAGCCAATAAACGCTTTTTTGTTATTTTTATTTTATTTACATTTATAGAATATATCATATCATGAGGATCAAAGAAAATGGGATTATTTACTAGAAAACCATCATTTTGTAGTGTTTGTAACAAAGAACTAACTCACAAACACAAACCAAAAAGAGAATGGAACATCAAGGGTCCACTTTGCGGGGATTGTCATTTTGAGAAACAAAAAGAGTACTATGAAGGCAAAGTAAGACAGCCATGTGTAGTCTGTGGAACAACACAGAAAATTACAGATTTGTGGGAGCCAAGATGGCAATGGGACATGGAAGGATTGTTATGCAAAAAATGCTTTGAACAAAAAGAAGAAGATCATGGAAAAAAGAAAAATTTCTGTTCATTATGTCAAGGGAAAATGGGATTGATTAGATATAATCCAAAGGGAAATTGGAAGATTGAAGGTCAATTATGTAGAAAGTGCTGGGATGAAAAAAAGGCAGAGTTTGGATGAGAGTTGGGATTTTTTAATAAAATTAAATGCGAATTATGTGATAAGAAATTTTCAAAAGAAGAAGAGTTGATGAATCACAAACAAATTCTGCACGGTAAAGATTTGCAATACGATTGTAAAGAATGCAACAAATATTTTTCAAACATGGAAGATATGAGAACTCATTTGCAAAGAGAACACAGTTACAAAAAAGACAGATAACTAAATTGCTTTTACTGTTTTAACTACTGGAGGTCTTACTTTGGTAAATACTCTGAATCCACAGATGCATTTGATTTCAGGTAATCTAGACAACTCTGTATTTGAAACCATGGTTCCGCATCTAAGGCAAGAATAGTTTACATCAAATGTTTCAACAGGTGTTTCTTCTACTTCATCAAAGTTTTCTTCAGCCATGTTTATCATCAAAATATCTATAATTTAGAGATTATGTTAATGAGAGTTCAATGTAGACGTCATCAGGAATTTTTAGTCTCATTAATTGTCTGATTGCTTTATCATCAGCGTTAATGTTGATAATTCTTCTATGCATCTTCATTTCCCATTTCTCATAGGTCTCAGTTCCATTGCCACATGGAGATTTTCTAGTAGCAACGTGTAATCTTTTTACAGGAAGTGGGGTTGGACCTTTTACCTTAACACCGGTTTTTTTACCGATACCCATGATTTCCCCACATACACCATCTAACTTTGGTAGACTGGTTGATGTGAGTTTTACACGGGCGGTTTGGGTCATAAAAAATCCGCCTATGGTTTGTACTCTTCGGTAATTTCCTTAACAATTCCTGCTGCGATAGTTGCACCCATGTCTCTAAGTGCGAATCTACCCATTTCAGGGAATTCTTGGAAAGTCTCGATACAAGTTGGTCTCACCGGTCTGATTTTTACAATTGCAGAGTCGCCAACTTTGAGGAACTTTGGATTTTCTTCCTCAACTGCACCAGATGCTGGGTTGATCTTTTGTAAGAACTCAGTAACTGTTGCTGCAACTTGTGCAGTGTGTGCGTGCATAACTGGTGTGTAACCAGGAGCAATTGCTGTTGGGTGGTGAATTACAATAATTTGTGCTTTGAATT
>JBHITY010000157.1:0-2546 GCA_042138585.1 Candidatus Nitrosopumilus sp. | reverse complement strand
CACAAGCTCTAGCTAAAACTGAAATCTTTCTAGTCTTGTCTATCTTTAATGACTCATCTGATAGAGATGATTCAGGGATTGCAACAGATAATTTCAATATAATCGAGTCTCACAAACAGATAAAATAATTAATTTTTGTCGTGTGGATAATTTTGTTTAGCAGTATTTGCATATTTTGCAATCTGCTCGTCTGAAACTATTTCATACAAACCAGTTTCTGTTTTCATGTGTGCCATTCTGATGTGACCAGTTCCTTCTTTGTCTTCACTTGATAGATAAATTCCTGCACATGCTAATGCTGCTGCATCATCTAATGAAAGATCATTCTTGTATGTTTTTTCTAGGAAATCAGTTACTTGATCAGAACCTGAACCAATTGCAATTGCATCATAAGAGATGTATGTTCCACTTGGGTCAGTCAAATACAATTGTGGTTTACCTCCAACAACTCCTCCAAGAATTAATGCAACACCAAATGGTCTTACACCTGCATATTGGGTATATTGTTGAGATTGATCAGCTAAATGTTTAGCAATTGTTTCGACCTCTACTGGTTCATCGTAAATCATTTTGTTACTTTGAGAAAAGAATCTTGCATTGTCAACTTGACTTCTTGCATCTGGAATATATCCTGCTGCTGCAACTCCGACATGATCATCGATTTGGAAAATCTTTTGTGCGGTTTTAGAAATTTGTAATTTTCTTGGTTTTTCCTCAACTGCTATTACAACACCATCTTTACATTTGACACCAACTGCAATTGTTCCTCTTCTTACAGTCTCAATTGCATATTCGACTTGGTACAATCTGCCATCTGGGGAGAATACTGTGATTGCTCTGTCGTAACCTTGTTGTGCAGGAAGCATTTGATTCAAATGCTCTGAAAGTTTAATTTAAGTCTAGCCTATCTAATTTGCCGTGAGATTCGAAATTGAATTTTCAGGACACGAAAATATTAGATCAAACCACCAAAAAACTATAGAGATTACAAAAGAGTCTCATTTGACACCTCAAGGTGATTGTATAGTTGGGGTGAGCGCAAATTACGCATGTGCAGATTTACCTAAAGATCTAAAAGATAAACTCAAGAATTCTGATTCAAAAATTACGTTTTCAATCGATGTTGGTGATTACAATTTCACTGTGGAAGGAAAAGGTCATCCTGATCTCATACTTACTCATGATGAGGACATTGTAATTAGAAAAAGTGATTTTGTATGTCCTAGAACTCTAGCTGTAAAATGCGATAAAGCATCTGATTTGTTACCTCGAGAAATGGTTTCTCTCTTGCAAGATCCAAAAACTAAAGGTACCTTCACTATCACGGTTGATTAAAACTGTGACAATTTTATACTCATTATTGTAATTTTGATCATGGGAATGAAAACTAATTTGTTTATTTTAGTACCATTGGCAGCATTTGCAGCAATAATACTTGGTTCGGGAATGTATATGACATTGTGCAAAAATGCTCTTGTTCCACTTCCTTGTTGACTCAATAATTTCCATCTTTAGTTAATTCTGATTTATCAAGATTTTCTTAAGACATGACAAATTAGATGATTCATGGCAAAACCAACGATTGAGTTACCAATTTCTAAAAAACCAACAGATGCCGAACTAAAAAAACTCAAAGATTATTTCAAAGAAATGCCTGTAGATGAAATTCTTACGGGACTAAAATTTGCTAAAAATAGGTGGTCTGCCAAAGATGCAGGAACTCTAAAGGTTGGAAGAAAAAGTATTATCCAAAAAGAAGTTCATTCTGTTACTACTGAACAAGCTCAATGGAGATTAAAAAATTGGAAGATGATGATTGCAAATTATCGAAGACGAGGATACAGCTATCCTACAATTTCTAGAATAAAGAAAATCTTAGTTCAAAAAAGTAAAAAGAAATCTAAATGAAAATATCAGATTTTCTCTCAACAATTTGTTGTTTGAGAGAGTCTGGAACATCTGGAATTGATGCTTTTGTTTGACCTGCAATAACTCCTTGTGCTTCTTCTAAGATTGCTAATGTATCTGCGTTGGTTTCTGGACCAATGCTCATTGTATCGCCTAACTCCACTGATGAGCCTGACATTACATCTCCAAGGATTGATGACAAGTCTTGCATTGATGCATTTGCCTCTGGCATGATTCCGTTAAGTGATGGGGCTAATCCTTTGATGATTGACATGCATGGGCTGAGTGTAACTACTACGTCTCCTAATTCTGATACAGTATCAAGTCTGAGTTTGACTTGTTCCATTGAAAGTTTAGCACCGCTGACCATGTTTTTCATCTTTCTAACTTGTGCTAGTTCATTTGCATATGCTTGTGCGTATGCATTCTTGTTACTTTTGTGTGCGTTTACTATTTTTTCAAAAATTTGATCATGTTTTACTCGTAATTTTTCATTAATTCCTTCTAATTTTGTGATTTGAAATTGTAATTTTTTTTGTGCAAAGTCGATTTTGTTCTTTAGTGGGTCATCTGGCTTTACTTTTACCATGACTTTTTTGGAAATGATTTCTCCCTGTGTTTTTTTCCAAGAGTTACTT
>JBHITY010000156.1:0-2627 GCA_042138585.1 Candidatus Nitrosopumilus sp. | reverse complement strand
AGGATTTTTTCATCTTCTAGAAAAACTGAGTATGGTCCCCATAGTAATTCTAATGGAATTACAGTACTTACAAATCTATTTTCTTCTGAAACATCAAATGTAATACTTTTTGAGGGTTGATCAAAAACAAAATTTTCAACATTTGAATTACTTGTAATTTCTACTAAAAATTCTTGATCTTCCCATTTTACATTTTGATTATTTTGTTTTTTGTCTATAGAATATTCTAATAACATTTGACATCCATGACAGTTAATTCCTTTCATGTCATTAAGGTAAACTGGTCTCTCATTTACAAATAGTAGATCAACTTCTTCAGGTAAAATGAAAGATGTTGATTCAAGATACAAAAAATCCCATGTCCACACACCATCTATTTCTGTAATAACATTACTAAGATTGTATTCTAAAATTGAATCGTCATTAGATGGCATGACTAGTACAGCATTATTCTCTCCAATCACTGAGAATTGTTTTTCTGCACCTTCTTCATCTGTAACTGAAATATTTGAAACTGTTCCAGGAATCAAATCAACTTGTTTGGGTGATTTTGCATCATCAATAACATGTATGACCTGAACATTACCTTCTGAATCAATTCTAACCTCAACTGATTTTTGCTTAGCTTTCTCTGCAATTGTAACCTGTGCATAAGCTGTTGGAATAACAGTTACAAGAGAAATAATAACTAAAATTACAAAAATTTTTGAATTCATTTATTCCACAGTTACACGAGTCATCTGTGCTTTCTCTAAAGGACAATCATTGCCATCTCTTTCAAGATTCACAATTTTATCTGCTACATCCATACCTTCAGTAACCTCTCCAAATACAGTATATTGTCTATCTAGAAATGTACTGTCTGTTGTTACTATGAAGAATTGTGAGCCTGCACTATCTGGATCTTGGGCTCTAGCCATTGAAACTATTCCACGTAAATGAGATCTAGAACTGAATTCTGCTTTTACATTATATCCTGGACCGCCCATACCCCATGAACTTTTGTTATCTGTCTTTGTATTTGGGTCTCCACCTTGAATCATAAATCCTGGAATTACTCTGTGAAATAGTGTTCCATCATAGAATCCATCTTTAGCTAATTTTTCAAAGTTTCTTACTGTTTCAGGTGCCAAATCAGGTAGAAGTTTAAATGAGATTTTTCCAAAGTTTGTTTCAATATTTGCTGTAGTCATCAGAGGTACTCCAAACTATTATCATAAGAGTCTTTTGCGAAAATACTATTGATAATTCTTAAAATTTGAATATCAATTTTGAAAAATCTATAATTCTCAGTACGTTTTTCGTTGATACAAAAATTTTTTGATGACTTGGTATTTTTTCTAGTGGAATTTATGAAGTTCTTATAAATTAATTTTTGAAATTTCAAAAGTTATAGTCTTATATAGAACAGTTAGAATTTAGAATTCGTTGAATCGCACAAACCAGAGTACGATCATTAAAGAAGCAATTAATTCATATCTTGACAAAGGGGTAACTGACAAACAAGATATCTATACAAAAGTAGTTGATGAGCTTGGCGTTCCAAGACCTACTGTCAGAAGAGTTGCAAGGGATCTAAGAACAGAATTATTACAAAAAATCCAAATCCTACAATCAGATATGCCTAAAGCAACCACTGCTTCTGAAGAAGACGAGTAAATTCGGCTCTTTTTTCTTTTTAATTTATTATTATTCTCTGAATTTCACCATTACTATTATAAACAATGAATTTTTCAAATCATTTATGGGAGTTTTAGGAAACCATCTGGCAACAGTTGTCACTGCTGTTTTTGCAGCAATATTGACTGGACTTTGGCCTTACTTTGTAGACTTTGCCCCAATACTGAACTTTGTATTCATTATGGCAGTCCCAATAATGTGGTTTATGGTATTTACTTGCTGGATATCCCAAAAAAGTACAGATTACATGCACAAATTTGCTCATCAAAAAGAAAACAGGGTTGAAAGACAAAGAGCACAAACAATTCACGAAACATCTTCTGGTACTCAAATGAGCATTTCAGAAATTACACAAGTCAAGTCTGAATTATCTTCTGAATTAGATGAACTAAAAGAGACTGTAAAGCTAAAAGACAGTGAAATTGATAGACTAAATCAAGAAATCTCTAATCTTCAAACTCTAGTACAGATTGAATCATTGAAAACTGAATTAGCTAACTTGAAAATGTTAGCATCAAAAAAGAAATAATCTTAATCTTTACAGTGGGAACAAACAATTCCGTGATTACTCTTGCAACCTGGACAACTTTCTGCTCCGCCATAATGGCATTTACATGAGCATAACTCTGTAGGATCTTTTTTGTCACTCAATTCTACTTTTTGTATATTTGTTAGTATTTGACTTTTACAGTTATGTTAAGAATTTTTTTGATGAATTCATGCTAAAAGATTCAAGATTTAAAATTAATTTACAAAAATTAGTCTGATAGTGAACTCTATGATTTACAGGAATCATAATTAATTTTTTTAAAATAAAATTTTAAGTTACACAAATAATTTAAAATACTCTGAAAGTTTTCATATTCTAGAATTCCCAAATCTTCTAAAAATACCTTAGACTAATCTTCTAGTCTTTCAGCTATTTTCAAAGTTTCATCAACCATTTC
>JBHITY010000155.1:1486-2629 GCA_042138585.1 Candidatus Nitrosopumilus sp. | reverse complement strand
ATGTTTAAAATGCTATCGACAATTGATTTGAAGAAGATCTAATTTGATTCTTTAATTGATTTTTGAATCTCATCAAAAGCAGTTTGTACTTCAGTTACAGCTGCACCATCTTCTAAAGTGCTTACATCACCAATCTTTTCATTATTTCCAATTGCTTTCAATAATCTACGCATAATTTTTCCACTTCTTGTTTTTGGTAATTTAGATACAAAGTAGATTTGTTTGGGTGTCGCAATTGCACCAATATCAGTTCTAATTTTTTCAACAAGTTCTTTTTCTAAAACTTTGTTTTCAGTGTGGACACTTTCTTTGAGTACAACAAATGCAATTATAACTTCGCCTTTTACTTCATCAGGGATTCCACATACAGCTGATTCAGCAACATCATCATGAGATACAATGCAACTTTCAAGTTCAGCAGTTCCGATCCTGTGGCCTGCAACTTTTAGAACATCATCAGCACGTCCAAGTAACCAAAGATACCCATCTGAATCCTTTAGAGCATAGTCACCAGGATAATAGCAATTTGCGTATTTTGACCAATAGACGGTCTTGTATTTTTCATCATCACCCCATAATGTCAAAAGCATTCCAGGCCATGGGTTTTTGACTACAAGATAGCCCTTAGTGTTAGGCTCAACATCATTTCCATTTTCATCTACAACTGTGATATTCACACCCGGAATTGGACGAGTTCCAGAGCCTGGTTTTAGAGGAATCGTCTCTAATCCAGGCAATGGAGAAATCAACATTCCCCCAGTTTCAGTCTGCCACCAAGTATCAATGATTGGGCATTTTTCTTTCCCAATAGTTTTGTAATACCATCTCCAAACTTCAGGATTGATTGGTTCACCAACTGTTCCAAGTAATCGTAATGTGGAAAGATCAAATGAATTTGGAATGTCATCTCCAAATTTCATAAACATACGAAGTGCAGTGGGAGTAGTGTAGAAAATTGTAGCTTTGTATTTTTGCAAAATGTCCCACATCCTTGATGGATCAGGAAAATCAGGGGCGCCTTCATACATTATTGATGTAGCTCCATTAGCAAGCGGGCCATAAATGATATAACTGTGCCCCGTAACCCATCCTATATCCGCTGTGCACCAATACGTATCATCTTCTTTCATATCACTCATTTTC
>JBHITY010000155.1:0-1476 GCA_042138585.1 Candidatus Nitrosopumilus sp. | reverse complement strand
CTATCTTCAATGTCAAATGCCCATTTGAAAGTAGAATAAAGGTGAGTCAAGTATCCACCAGTTCCATGTAAAACACCTTTTGGTTTTCCAGTAGTTCCAGAAGTATACAAAATGTAAAGTGGGTGTGCGCTATCTAATTTTTCTGCAGGATAATTATCAGATGCATCATTCATCAAATCACTCCAAAGTTTATCTTTTTGAGTCATTGAAATTTCATTTTTTGTTCTCTCTACAACAACTACATTTTTAACAAAATCAAAACCATCTATTGCCTCATCAACAACTTCTTTGAGTTTTACAATCTTGCCACGACGATAACCACCATCTGCTGTAACAATGACTTTGGATTTTGAATCATCAACTCTATCTCGAATTGATGTTGCACTAAATCCTGAAAAGATAACAGTATGAGTTGCACCAGTTCTGGCACATGCTAGCATTGCAATTGGCAATTCAGGAATCATTGGAAGATACAAAGTAACACGATCCCCTTTTTCCACACCAAGTGATTTGAGAACATTTGAGAATTTCTGGACTTCAGTCAGCATTTGCCCATAAGTAAGAATTCTAGAATCGCCATTTTCACCCTCCCACAAAATGGCAGGTTTTTGAGATTTTGTGTCCTGATGAACATCTAAAGCGTTGTAAGAGGCGTTAATCGTGCCTCCAACAAACCATCTTGCAAATGGAGGCTGCCAATCCAGAGTCTGCTCCCAAGGCGAAAACCAGGAGAGGTTTTTTGCCTGATCGTCCCAAAACGAGACAAAATCAGAATCAGCCTTTATTCTGGTATCAGTGTCATTATTTCCAAGCCCAATATTGTAGGTATCAGACATCAAAAAGTGTATGAGCTATGATCTTTCTAAATGTTAAAAAAATAATTAAAAAAATTATTGTGCTTCCATTCTAGCAAGCCAATCATTATCGTTGTCGTCTTTTGGAGTCTCTGCTGTCACCTGTTGGGGTGGTTCTGGAAATGCAAATGTCACTTCAGATTCTGTTGGAGGTTCTGGCATAGGGGCTGCACTTACCTCAATTGGTTCTGAAGGTGTTGTAACGGGTTCTGTTGGTGCTTCCGGAAGACTTGTTTGAACTACTTGTTGTGGTTCATTTGTCTCCAGATATGAAACGGCTGATTCTTGGATGTCTGGTGTAGGAGGGGCTGTTATCTGTTGTACTTCTAATCCAAGGTCTGCAATTCTACTCTTAACATTTTCAATTTCTGCTACTTCGTGAGTTACATGCTCAATTACCTCAGTTGTGCATGATTTCACAGTTTCAAATGTTTCTTCAGAGATTTCATTGCTCTTGAATTGTACTTTTGCATCAAATGATAACATCTTTGCAGACTTCATTTGTTCATCTAGCTCAGTCAATCTTGCCTCAAGTTTGGCTTTGATTTCACTTTCTGTTTCATCTAATGATACAAGTTTTGACTTGTATTTTTCATGAATGATTTCTGCATCTTCTTTCATG
>JBHITY010000154.1:0-2630 GCA_042138585.1 Candidatus Nitrosopumilus sp. | reverse complement strand
ATAAGGAAATTAGAAAGAAATCGTATAAATGGTTTGAGATAAATCTCATCTTTATGAGAAAGAAAGTGTTTCTAACAAGAACACTTCACGATTTTGCTTTAAAAGAACTAAAGAAAAAATATCAAGTTGAAGTTCATTCCGGAAAGATTCCAGTTCCTCAAACAAAGTTACGATCAAAAATTAAAGATGTAGATGGACTGATCTGTTTTCCATATGACATAATTAACAAAGAAACAATAGACTTGGCAGAAAATCTCAAAGTCATCAGTACTTACAGTGTAGGCTTTGATCATATTGATACAAAATATGCAAAGGAAAAAAAGATCAGAGTGGGATACACCCCCGAAGTATTGACTGACGCAACTGCAGATTTGGCTTTTTCATTATTGCTTGATGCATTAAGGAGAGTTTCAGAGGGAGACAGAATAATTCGCAATGGAAAATGGAAAGTAATCTATGGCGCATATGACTATGTAGGATTAGACCTCCAGGGAAAGACACTGGGAATTTTAGGATTAGGAAGAATTGGGCAAACACTTGCAAAAAGAGCCAAAGCATTTGATATGAAGATAGTTTATCACAACAGAAATCGTATTTCAAAATCTAAAGAAAAGTCTCTTGGCGCAAAATATGTCTCATTTGAGAGACTGATTTCTCAAAGCGATATTATTTCTGTTCACGTTCCACACACAAAAGAGACAGACAAGATGTTTAACATCAAAACATTCAGAAAAATGAAAAAGACTTCATTCTTGATTAACACATCTAGAGGCAAAGTTGTAAATGAAAAAGACCTAGTTACTGCATTAAAGAAGAATATCATTGCAGGTGCAGGACTAGATGTCTTTGAGAAAGAGCCAATAAGCAAGAATCATCCACTTGTAAAATTGCAAAATGTAGTGTTAGCACCACACATAGGAAGTTCAACTAAAGAGACCAGAGCCAAGATGGCTGAAATTACTGTAAAAAATCTCAATCTAGGGATGAATGGAAAAAAACCGATCTATTCAGTAGGATATTGAATTTCACGCACAAGTTACTAACAAAAGAAATGTGGAGTTTTTATATCTAAACGATAAATAATAATCAGATTGAAAAAATTCAAACATACAAACGAAGAATTAGAATTAGCTAAACTACAATCTGAAAAAGAAAAGAAGAAGAAATCTCAAGAATAATATTTTTTCTCCTTGTCTTTTTCAGACAAGGTTTTTTTTAAAAATTAATTTTAGAAGAAAACTTTTCGTTTAGTTGATCATACACTTTTTTTCTTTCAGGAATTAGTGTTTTAGAATCATCATACATCTTTGTGAAAAATGCAGCTAGCACTCTTTGGTTATCGTTATTGTAAAATCTAACACTAAAGCTTGTGCGTTCAGGTTTTTCTTCTTGAACAAATTCTGCATGACTGATTAATTCTGAATCAACATGCATGTGTGCAGGATCATCATTTTCACCCAGAGTAATCCATTTTTCTCTTTGTCTAATACTAAGAGGGCTTCGAACCTCACTTGTTGCACCTTCACTTTTTACGACAAACAAGACATTCTCTACTTTAACGATATCAGATAGTAATTCAAAAAGCATATTTTCAAAGAGATTGGAAATTATTTCAGTTTTTACTTCGATTCATGTCAATTTGGATAAAATCATCCTCATCGCCATGAATGCAGTCAGTTCCTACTGCTTTGACTTCAGAAAATGTAACGTTTCCTTCATGAATTTTACCTTCTTTTTGCAAAAATCCAATTTTGCCAGAGACAATTTGCTTGTGTCTTCCACATGTTACACCAACCATATACTCGTCTTTTCCATCCACAATTGATACGATAAATTCAGGTGGACTAGTACATTGTTTTCCTTCTTTGCTAACAGAGCACTTGTCAGGTAACATGCTTTGATTTTAGATTTTATTGGATATTAACCTTGATTGCCACTGATTCCATTTATTATCAACTAGAATGAAAATAAATTGAAAATAATTGGCTAAAAATTTTGATGTTGTAATAATTGGCGGAGGTATTCTTGGAACATCAATATCATATTTCCTATCTAGTTTAAACAAGTCAAAAAAAGTGGCAGTAATCGAGCAGGCAAAAAGCGTTGCATTTCACACTAGTGGAAGAAATACTGGAAAGGTTCATGCTCCATACCTGTACAATCCTGAAAAGAAAAAGCTGTTTGCAAATGCAGCATTTCATGGATTTGAGATGTGGGAAGAGTATTCCAAGTTACATGATTTGCCATTTAAAAAAGACGGAGTAATAGAAGTTGCACTTGACAAAAAGGGAATCAAAGTTTTAGAGAAATATCTCAAATGGGGAAAGCAAAATGGTTTGGAAGAAAATGACATTGAGCTTTTAGACAAAGCAGAAATGAAAAAGATAGAGCCAGAAATAAAATGTGAAGCTGCACTGTATGTTCACAGAGATGGCTCTGCAGACTATTCAACATACACAAAATCACTAATGCAAGACAGTAAAGATAATGGAACAAGTTTTCTTTTAGATGCCAAAGTTACTGAAATAAAAAAAGAAAATGGCAAGTGGAAAATTACATTAAACAAAGAAGATGAAATTTTTGCAAGCTTTGTAATCAATGCAGCTGGAGGAGAAGCAGTAGACATTGCA
>JBHITY010000153.1:0-2638 GCA_042138585.1 Candidatus Nitrosopumilus sp. | reverse complement strand
GAGTATTAGATGTTGATTCAAATTCAACCCAAGAGGAAATAAATTCAGCATTTAGAAAAAAAGCATTAGAGCATCACCCTGACAAAAACAAGAACAAGAATGAAGATTTAGAGTTTAAGAAAATTACAGAGGCATACGAGTATCTTAAGAAAAACCATCATCAACGAAATGATGTTTACCATACCAACCAATCAGGAGCACAATCAAAATCAAATTTCAAAAGAAAGCCATGGGGAGCACCAGATGATGAGAAAATCCCAGAGCAAGACTGGGGAAAATATACCAAAGAATTTGAAGAAGGAGATCCTGATTTTTGGAAAGAATATGAGAAAAAATTCTGGGAAGACTATAATGCCAGAGTCCGTCCAGATGGAAGAAACGGAGAGTATGAAAAGGCACGAGAGCCTAAAAAACAACCCAATCTCTTTGTGGATGTGGATAAGAGTTTGTGTATTGGATGTTGTAGTTGTGAGATAATTGCTCCAGATGTTTTTGAAATCAATAAAGAAAGAATGATGAACCCAAAATCATCAGTAATTGATCCAAAAGGTGCAGGAGTAAACAAGATTATGGATGCAGCAATGACTTGTCCTACAAAGGCAATAATTGTAGAAGATATCGATACAAAAGAAAGAATGTATCCTTACTAGTTTAGATTTTTAATTTTTCATAAAGTTCATCAGATTCTGAGTCAGATAATTTCATAGTGCCATCAAACATACTGTGTATTGCAGATGCAGAGTCATCTGAAGAACGTGGAACTAGATGAATATGAACATGAGGCACTTCTTGTCCTGCTTCCTTTCCATTGTGAACTGCAACCAATGTTGCGCCAGTAAGAGAATCAACTTTTGCCACCATCTTATGTACAAGAGAAAATAGATCAGCATTTTCATCACTGGTCATCTCTTGAATTTTTTGGTGATGATTTTTTGGAATTACCAAGACATGCCCTTTTGCCAAGGGGAATGCATCTAGAAAAGAGATTGAATTGTTTGATTCTGCTAAAAATTTACATGGAATTTCCTTTGCAACAATTTTACAAAATATACAATCCATGCTATTTCATTATTTTTTTAATATTAAATCATTAATCATGGGTCAGTAATTGTAGCCCATGCCAAACCTTCACCGTAGGTAATAGTCACAACATCACCAGGTTTAAGAGTACAATCTTCAATTATTTTTGGAATGTCATCACTAGTTTCAACATAGCATAAACCATCATCATTTGTCAAAATTTCTACTTCTTCATTGATGTCTTCTCTAATTAAATTCCAAAATGGGAAGACTATTGTAGATAATACTAGTCCGGCTACTATTAATGCACCACCAAAAACTAATCCACCTTTTTGGCCTGAACTAAGTTCCATATTACCAGGTACCGCCATCGCCGGCATTAGGGTCTAGTTTCTTTGCAGGAACATTTCCATGTGCTTTTTTCATATGTCTCTTAAGACGTTCAGGATCATGTAGTTCTGTACCACAAGTATCGCATTTTGTTTTACTATCCTTGTCTTTGTTACGGTTAAACAATCCCATATTTTGTTAAATTTTTGAAATACATTATAAAGGATACGTGATTTTTTGTAGAACATGACATTAAAAAATATAACAATTTTGGGTTCCGGAGTAATGGGACACGGTATTGCACAAGTTTCAGCCACTGCTGGATACAATGTTGTTCTACGAGATATTGAGCAGGGTTTTTTGGACAAAGCAATGGAAAAAATCAGATGGAGTTTAGATAAACTAGTTTCAAAAGAAAAAATTTCAAAAGAAGAAGGAGATGCAATTTTTGACAGGATAAAACCAGTTGTAGATTTGAAAGAAGCAGTAAAAGATGCAGAATTGGTAATTGAAGTCGTTCCAGAAATTATGGATTTAAAGAAAAAAGTATATGCAGAGCTAGATCAAGTGGCAGCACCTGAAGTAATCTTTGCATCAAACACAAGTACATTACCAATTACTGAAATTGCAAACACAACATCAAGACCAGACAAATTCATCGGGATTCATTTCTTTAATCCTCCACAACTAATGAAACTAGTAGAAGTAATTCCAGGAGAAAAGACATCTCAAGAAGTTACAGAGTTAACCAAAGATTATGTAAAGTCAGTTAACAAGCAAGCAGTGATATGCAGAAAAGATGTTCCGGGATTTATCATAAATAGATTATTCATTCCAATGGTCCATGAAGCATGTTATGCTAAAGACAGAACAGGTGCAACTCTAGAAGAGATTGATTCAGCTGTAAAATTCAATCTTGGATTTCCAATGGGAATATTTGAGTTAGCAGACTTTACAGGAATGGATGTCATACACAAGGCAACTGTTGAGATGCATTTGAGAGACAAAAAGGTAATCAACCCACATCCAACAGTTGAAAAGATGTTTGATGAAAAGAAATTAGGACAAAAATCAGGGGAAGGATACTACAAGTATTCAGATGACAAATATGAGAGAGTTGAGCTTTCCCAAGAACTTGCTCAAAAATTTAATCCAATTCAACTTGTAGCAAATATTCTTAACAATGCTGCATGGCTTGTAACAAATGGTGCTAGTGATATCCAAGAGATTGAAAAAGCTGCTCAATTAGGTCTGGGATTAAAGAAACCATTGTTTGAAACAGCAAAAG
>JBHITY010000152.1:0-2650 GCA_042138585.1 Candidatus Nitrosopumilus sp. | reverse complement strand
TTACCACCATTGCTTTGGCGGCTCCTGGATTTTCATCTAAGGAAATTACAGTTGAAGTATTCAACAACAATAATCATCCAACTCAAATTTTAATGAAAGTGACTCCTGAAGAATTTGCTGTTGACGGACAGAAACGCGGATTTGTTGGAATTGAATTAACAACTACTGGAGGATTACCAGTATTAGCAAATGAAGACGTCATTGTTAAAGTTGAAACACCAAATAGAGACGTGATTAAATTAGAAAATTCAGAAATTGTAATAAAAGAAGGAGAATATTTTGCCATTACAGAATTTGAAATAACAGGATCTGGGGATGCAATAATTTTTGCAGAAACTGAAGGAATGAAAAAAGTGAGTCAAATTGTATCGGTACTAGAGCCAGAGGGACCATTAGAAATTCAGCTAACTGTAATTCCAGATTCATTTAACAGCTATAATGCAGCTAAAGGATATGCAATAGTACAACTAGTTGACTCGAAAGGAATTCCAGTAGTTGCTGAAGAAGATATTTTACTAAAATTAGATGTAGATAACCCAGATGTTTCACAAAATACAAGTTCAGACTTTGATGAAGTTTTATTTAATGAAGATAGACTGGTAATCAAAAAAGGAGAATATTCAACATTTACAAAATTTTCCCCTAGGCCAAACTTGGGAGATTTTACTTCTGAAGATTCACAAACATTTCAAATGTTTGTTTCTGTAGATAATTATATATCCAGAGGAGATTCTTTTACTGTTTTTCATGAAAGTGATATTGGAGGATTGGAAGGAGAGGGCCCCTCAGTAACAAAAGTAGTACCATTCTTGACGACAGGCAAGAAAGAGATCATAGGTGTGACATATTTTGAAACATCACAGACTGTATCAAAAAGACTTCCCAATGTAAGTGAAAGACAAATGGTAACTATCGAGGGTCTACCAGTTACTGCATCAAGTGATTTTGAATTAAACATTTCTTCATCAGAAGAAAATTCAATCAATCCTATTAATCCGATAATGCCAAAAGGTGATAATTCAATCATCCTATTTGGAGAAACAGGTACTGTTGTACCAGATACAGAAATAGAATTATACGTTACAGACAACGATGGGATAAAAACAGTTACTGCAGATATTAGTGGTCCCATAGAAGAAGACCTTGGTTTAGTTATGGAATCTTTAATTCCAATGATACTTGTTGGAGAGAAATTTCCACTAGCAAGTTATTTGACAGAAACGGATGAAGATGAAGACACAGTCACCACAACTACAGATGATGAGGATGATAAGGATCCCCGATTTGGCCCTACTATGTTTATTGAAAATGGAATTTTAACTTTTGACGCAAATGAATTTGTAGATGCTGAATCAGTACAAATTAGTAAAAATCAAGAATATGCATTAACATTTCCGATGATTGAGAAAGTTGGAAATACATCGTTGAAGGGGCAAGTAGGCGAATTTGAGGGAAGTATGTCTTTAACAAGCCACACCACAGATCCTACACAAATGTATCTCGGATACATTGACAATATTTTAATCACTGATGGTAATTTGGCCACAGTTCAATTATTGGATTCTGTTGGCAATCCCGTATATGCAAAAAAAGATACAACCATACAACTTGTATCAAATGATCAATCAATCCTAAAGACACCTGATCAAATTATGATAAACGAAGGAGAATATTTTAACACATTTGAATTAGAAGCTTTATCTGAAGGCACAGTAGAGTTGGCAATTCTATCTGAAGACTTGCCATTATCAAAATACAATGTAAATGTAAATGATTTGACGCCTGTATTAGGACTGACATTAGTAGGAGGCTTAAATTGGAATGAGAGAATAGAGGCAAAATTATCAGTAACAATTCCAGAAATTGAGACGTCATTATCAGGATTTCAAGTAGATTGGACAACAGAGGGAGGGGAAGTAAAGTCTATGGAGGAAGTTACCAATAGTGAAGGAATTGCCATACTAAACATTATTGCAAATGATAAAGAAACAGTCACAGTATCTGTAACTGTGTCAGGAAACGGTCTCGAATCAGCAACTGCAGAAAAAACAGCTCAGATAAAAAATATGCCACTAGTTACAGAAAAACCTGAAGTTGAAACAATAGAAGAGACATCACCATTTGAAGGATTAGAAATTGATGCAACCATACTTGCACTAATAGCCATCCCAATCATTATTGTTGCAGCAATAATATTCCTCAAACGTACAGATAGATTGGATCTCATTACAGAAAAAATACCTGTGGATGGCATAGGTGATAGTATTGAAGGAATTAAAGAAAAAATTTCAGATATCAAAGATAGGTAAATTAAATTTTAGAAATGATCTAAATGATAAAACATGTTTTCAAACATCCAGAACAGAGGTTTAATGAGAGGTCTATGAAATGTTAGAATTTTTAGACTTCCAACTAATGGGAATCATATTAGCATTGATCATGTTAATTTTAGGATCGATTATAGACATTTGGAAAAGAGAAATTCATGATTTGTATTGGATAGGGTTCGGAGGGGCAGGGATTGCACTAGCATTACTGAATCCAGATTTAATTACACAGTTATTATCAATAGGATTTGCATTAATTATTGCACCCTTTGTAATTATTGTTTGGAGAATAGGATTGTTTGGGGGTGCAGATGCATTTGCAT
>JBHITY010000151.1:0-2680 GCA_042138585.1 Candidatus Nitrosopumilus sp. | reverse complement strand
TGGTTCCAAAAGAAGATGAATATAAAGTTTTAGAAATTTTACAAAAATATTCTGATGGAGTAATAATAAATTCAGAATTAGATGATATCGGAGCAAGAGTATTAAATAATTAATTGAAGTCTGATGACAATAATTCCAAAGTCACATCCAAGGGCAAAGTCACTTTTAATTCGTGAGAAATTAGTTAGTGGTTTTGATAATGGATTAGTCGCAAAAGAGGGACTATTGGCACAAGGGCGAGGAGAAGCATTTGATTATTTACTAGGTGAAAAGACAAATCAGGCTGCAAAACGTGCCATAAAGGCAGCAGCTGCACAATTACTCCAGGCTCAAAAACCAGTTATTTCAGTTAATGGAAATGTTGCAGCCTTATGTCCAAAAGAGATCATCAGGTTATCAAAGCAAATCAAGGCAAAACTTGAGGTAAATCTATTCTACACAAATGAAAAGAGAAAGCAGGCAATTATCAAAACTCTCAAAAAAAATGGGGCAAAAGAAATTCTAGGTACAAATTCAGCAAATTCAACAAGATTACCAGGAATTGATTCAGCACGAAGAATTGTAGATAAAGATGGAATTTTTGCAGCTGATGTTGTAGTTGTTCCTTTAGAAGACGGAGATAGAACCATGGCACTAAGAAAAGCAGGAAAAACAGTCATAACATTTGATCTAAATCCACTTTCAAGAACTTCTCAAACTGCCAACATTACAATTGTAGATAATGTAACAAGAGCAATTGAATTACTAATTTCTGAATCCAAAAAGCTAGCAAAAAGAAACGAAAAGAGTCTTGAAAAAATAATTTCAGAGTTTGATAACAAGAAAAATCTAACAGAAAATGTAATTCAAATTAAAAATAATCTAACAAGGAGGGCAAGAGTTGCATAAATCAGTACAAGATATTGTAAATATGAAAAAAGAAAAAAAGAAAATTTCAGTTATTACAAGTTATGATTACACTTTAGCATCATTGTGTGATAAAGCAGGCATTGATGTATTGTTAGTTGGAGATAGTGCAGGAATGGTAATGCTTGGTTATGAGAATACAATTCCTGTAACAATGGATCAAATGTGTATGTTTACTGAAGCAGTTAGTAGAGCAAGAAACAATGCATTACTTGTTGCAGATTTACCATTCATGTCATATCAGGCAAGTATAGAAGATGCAATAAACAACTCAGGCAAATTAATCAAAGCAGGAGCTGATGCTGTAAAATTGGAAGGTGGTTCAATAATGGCTGAAACAATTAGTGCAATTGTTGATGTTGGAATTCCTGTAATGGGACATATTGGATTACAACCACAAACAACAATGCTTTCACAAGGTTACAAAGTACAGGGAAGAACAAAAGATTCTGCAATGCAGTTAATTCAAGATGCAAAAGAGCTTGAAGAATCAGGAGTGTTTAGTATTGCATTAGAGATGGTAAGTCACGAAGTTGCACAAATAATTTCAGAAACAGTAACTGTTCCTACAATTGGAATTGGTTCAGGAGTAAATTGTGATGGTCAAGTACTAGTTGTTCAAGATTTACTTGGAATGTATGATAAGATAAAGCCAAAATTTGCAAAAAGATACATGAATCTATCTGAAGATATTGTAAAGTCCCTTGAAGATTACAAAAATGATGTAGAATCAAGTTCATTTCCTGCAGAAGAAAATTGGTTTTCAATGGATCCTGAAGAACTGAAAAAATTACGTGAGCAAATTGGCAGCTAAAAAGAAAACAAATGATCATCCATCATTGGATATTGTTTCATCACATGGTGTAGAGTTAACAGGGAAAAGAATTGTATTGTGTGTAGCTGGAAGTGTTGCAGCATACAAAGCAATAGAGCTTGCAAGACTGCTTATGAGACATGGGGCAGATGTAACTTGTGTAGCAAGTGGAGCAGTAACAAAACTAATTCAGCCTGATTATTTCAAATGGGCTACGGGAAATGACGTCATTACAAAACTTACAGGTAAACTAGAGCACATAAAATTGGCGGATTATAATCAATCAGATCTAGTAATTGTGTATCCAGCTACTGCAAACACACTAGGAAAACTTGCAAATGGTATTGATGACACTCCAATTTCAACAGTTCTAACTGTAGGATTTGGCTCTAAAATTCCAATTTTGATGTGCTTGGCAATGCATGAATCAATGTATGACAATTCAGCTGTAAAAAAGAACATTGATTTTCTAAAAAATAAAATTCAGTTCCTTTCTCCACAAATGATTGAAGGAAAAGCTAAAGCACCAGAACCTGAAGATGTTTTAGATTTTGTACTAAAGAAATTCGGTTTCTCATCTACATTACAAAATAAAAAAGTCCTAATGACTGCAGGGCCAACAATAGAATACGTTGATCCAGTTAGAGTGATAACAAATCTTAGTTCAGGAAAAACTGGTGTATTGTTAGCTTCAGAATTAATTTCAGCTGGAGCCAAGGTCACTTTAATTTACGGCCCAGGAAATGAAGAACCGCCAAAAGGAGCTAGAATTATCAATGTTACAACAAACAAAGAGATGTTTGATGCAACAAAAAAAGAACTAAAGAAAAAATACGATATTGTAGTTATGGCTGCAGCTGCATCAGACTATACTCCTGAAAAGCCATCAAAATCCAAGATTAAGAGTAACAAAGAATCACTCACAATTAGGCTCAAAAAAGCACCAAAAATCATTGATCA
>JBHITY010000150.1:0-2722 GCA_042138585.1 Candidatus Nitrosopumilus sp. | reverse complement strand
TCTGAAATTCTGGTGGATTTGTGCCTAAAATGAACCAAAAATTCTCCATGTTTTAATTCTAGATCGTTTTATTCTATTTAGAGAATATGCGTGGTCTTTGTCACAGTTGTTTTGTTTCCGGAGTAGAACTGTATCTCTTAAAGGGAAAAATCTTGTGCAAAGAGTGTTTTGATAAAAATAATGCAAAAAACTAAATCTGTTATTATTTGACGAAGAGAAATGAAATTAGCTGTATTTGCTCATTGTGCAATTGATACCATTACTATAGGGGATGACAACTATGAACAGATTGGTGGCTCTGCATGTTATTGTGGGTTGACAGCAAGAGAATTCAAGTTTGACGTAGATTTGTATACAAAATTTGGAAATGATTTTCCAAAACAATATCTTTCTGATAACAAAATAAATCTTGTAAATTCTGAATCTGAAAAAAACACCACAAAGTTTGCAATATCAATTACGGGTGCAGATAGAACACTGAAACTTGAAAATGAATGTGAACCCATAGAGTATTCTAATGCTAAAGCTGATGGTCACCTCGTTAGTCCAATTTATCATGAAATTACAAGTGAAACATTGAAAAAAATTAAAGACGATTCAAACTTTTTGTTTATCGATCCCCAAGGATTTCTAAGAGAAAAAGATTCTCAAAATAATATTTCATTACAAAAAAATGATATTGATCTATCTGGTGTTGGGGCAATTAAAGTAAATCCTGAAGAAGCACAACAACTTGTCAGTGGAACGCATGACGAAATGATGGTTGCATTACAGAAGAAAGGTGTGGAATACGTATTATTTACAAATAAAACCGAAGTTTCATTACTGGTAAAAGACAAAGTATACTCTATTTCACTACCAAACAAAGAGATTCATGACACAACTGGAATAGGTGATATCTTTTGTGCTGCATTTTGTTGCACTATGCTCAAGGAGAAAGACTATCTCTGGGCATTGTGCTTTGCAGGAGGTGCTGCCCAGGCTGCACTTGATTCCAAAAACGTTGGATTGGAAAAAATACCTCGTAAGGGAACCATTCAAAACAATGCCTCATACTTTTACAATCTTGTAAAATTTCGAGACTTGTAGTCTGCATTATTCTTTTATTGAAGCATTTCAAATCTTTACTCTATGCAAATAGGCATCTATGGTTCTGGAAGTACTAGTAACGCAGCAAAGACTGTCAAAAAAATACTTGATGATGCTGGAATCAAATCATTTACCATAACAAAGTCAAAGAGCAAACCTGCTGATTGCGTAATCGTATTAGGCGGAGATAAGGGCGTACGTAATTATTTTCATAGAACCTTTGATTCTACTTTGCCCATTTTGGGAATTAGTGAAGGTGAATCAAGTGGATTTTTGGCACAAATTGATCTTAAAGAATTTGCATCCTATGTGAATATTCTTAAAAAACAGAAATACACAATTGAGGAAGTTCCTCGACTTGGTGTAAAGATAGATGGAAAAAATGTCTACCCCGTACTAAATGATGTTGCAGTGTTCTCATCTCGAAGTGCAATGTTGATGGAGCATACTCTTCGTGTTAATGGTGAGGAGGTATGGCACGATAACAGTGATGGTATTATTGTTTCAACTCCTATTGGCTCTTCAGCTTACTCAATGTCAGCCGGTGGACCTGTCTTGTTCCAAGACTCTGCAGTCTTTGAAATCATTTCTGTAAACTCTCTTGATGTTACAAGAAGACCAATCATTGTATCAAATGACAGCTCAATTGAGATTGATGATATCTCTGCAAGACTGCATTGTGAGGTAGTTTTAGACGGTCTTGATAGATACAAAGTAAACAAAACCGTAGAATGCACTCAATTCTTTCCTCCTGCAAAAATAATTCGTCTAAAAAAAGACTCTACTGCAATCTCTGCTTTGGCAAAAAAAGTTCATCTGGCAGAAGAACTACTCAGCATGCCTCCAAGCTCAAAACTACTCTTGAAGACCTTAGAGTATGAGGGTGCATTGACTCAAAAAGACTTGGCAAACAAAACTCTACTTCCAGACAGAACTGTTAGATTGGCCCTTAGCCATCTTTTGAAGAAGGGATATGTGAAAAAGAAAGTCTCTATTCGAGATGCTAGACAAAAAATTTATGAAATATCCAAAATTGAATGATTGATTATTTCTCTGATGCAGCTTTGATAAATGCTGCAAATGATTCTTCAGGGAATCCTGGTCTACTGTTAAACTCGGGGTGGAACTGTACTCCTAGGTAGAATTTGTGACTAGGAATCTCTAACATCTCCATTCTTTTACCATTATCACTATCTGCTGAAAATACCAAGCCTTTTTCTTCAAACTTTGGAATGTAATCTTTATTGATTTCATATCTGTGTCTATGTCTTTTACTGATTGTTGTTCTTCCATAGATTTTCTGAGCATTTGTGTTTTCTTTGATTAGTACCTCGTTTGCACCTAATCGCAATGAACCTCCCATATCTGAAACATCTTTTTGTTCTGGAAGCAAATCTACAATTGGATTCTTTGTGTTTGGTTCAATCTCTGTAGAATTTGCATCCTCTAATTGCAAAACATTTCGTCCAAATGCAATTGCTGCCAACTGAAATCCAAAACATATTCCAAGATATGGTATGTTATTTTCTCGTGCATAGTTTGCAGTTTGAATTATTCCTTCTGAGCCTCTGGTACCAAATCCTCCTGGAACCAACACTCCATCATAATTTGATAAAACAGAATAATCTGTAAT
>JBHITY010000149.1:0-2725 GCA_042138585.1 Candidatus Nitrosopumilus sp. | reverse complement strand
TCCTGGACAACTTCCTCACTATATTGACGTGACCGTTAGGCAGGATTTGGTAGATAATGCTAGACCTGGAGACAGAATTGTGCTTACAGGAGTAGTAAGAGTAGAACAAGAGTCTGTTACTGGCGTTACTCGGGGTCATAGTGGACTGTATAGACTAAGAATTGAAGGAAATAACATTGAATTTTTGGGTGGACGTGGTTCAAAGACTTCAAGAAAAATTGAAAGAGAAGAAATTTCTCCTGAAGAAGAAAAAATGATTAAAGCACTAGCTGCTAGTCCTGATGTTTATCAAAGATTGATTGATTCATTTGCTCCTCACATCCAAGGACAATCTCTAATCAAAGAAGCAATTTTGTTACTCATTGTAGGTTCTAATCAAAGACCATTAGGTGATGGTAGTAAAATTAGAGGTGACATTAACGTATTTCTTGTTGGTGATCCCGGTACTGCAAAAAGTGAGATGCTAAAGTTTTGTTCTAGAATTGCCCCACGTGGATTATACACTTCTGGTAGAGGTTCAACTGCAGCAGGACTTACAGCAGCTGTTGTAAGAGACAAGACAGGAATTATGATGTTAGAAGCCGGTGCAGTTGTACTTGGTGATCAAGGTCTTGTAAGTATAGACGAATTTGATAAAATGAAACCTGAAGATCGAAGTGCATTACACGAAGTTATGGAACAACAATCTGCAAGTATTGCAAAAGGTGGTATCGTTGCAACACTAAATGCAAGAACCTCTATTTTAGCTGCCGCAAACCCAATGTACGGAAAATATGATCCATTCAAAAATATTACAGAAAATGTCAATTTACCAATTCCACTCTTAACAAGATTTGACTTGATCTTTGTAGTTAGAGATATTCCAACTAAAGAACGAGATGAACAAATTGCAAGACACATTATCGAACTTCACACTCCTCAAGGAACTAATAAAAAATCTGTAGTTGATGTTGATTTACTCACAAAATATCTTTCATATGCAAAACGAGGTTCTCCAGACTTGACAAAAGAGGCAGAACAAAAAATTCTTGATTACTATCTACAAATGAGAAATGTTGAATCTGAGGAAATGATCACAGTTACTCCTAGACAGCTTGAAGGTATTATCAGGCTCTCTACTGCTAGAGCAAGATTACTCATGAAAGATAAGGTTGAAGAGGAGGATGCTGAGCGCGCAATATTCCTAATTCAAAGTATGCTTCAAGATGCAGGTGTTGATGTCAATACTGGAAAAGTTGACCTTGGAGTTTTACAAGGAAAGCCAAGAAGTGAAGTATCCAAGATGCAATTATTCATGGATGTCCTCAAAGGTCTAGAAGGTGATAACAAGATCCCTGTTGAAGAAAAGGCATTTGTTAGAGAACTTGAAAAGAGTGAAAAATTCACAGAAGAAGAAGCAAGAAATTACATTAGAAGAATGCTCAGAGAAGCATCTATTTATGAATCAAAACCCGGTCATTATAACCGCGTATGAAAATAGAAAAACTAGATCTCCCAGAATCTGCAATTGAATTTTTAAAATCACAAGGTTTTGAAAAATTATATCCTCCACAAGCTGACAGTGTTAAATCTGGATTACTTGATGGTAAAAGTATCCTGGTATCTGCTCCCACTGCAAGTGGAAAAACTTTGATTGCAATGTTAGCAATGATGAGTTACATTTCCAAAAATAAAGGCAAAGTAATCTATCTTAGTCCGTTAAGGGCTTTGGCAGCTGAAAAATTTTCAGAGTTTAAAAAACTTGAAAAAGTTGGATTAGGAAACAAAATCAAGGTTGGAATCTCCACTGGTGATTTTGAAAATATTGAAAAAAATTTAGAAAAAAACAATGTATTGATTTTAACTAATGAAAAAATGGATTCTATAATTCGACATGGTGCTGAATGGATTGATGAAATTGGTTTAGTCATAGTAGATGAAGTTCATCTAATTGGTGATGAAAGCAGAGGTCCAACATTAGAAATGATCTTAACTCAACTAAAACTCTTAGAAACAAAACCGCAAATTGTTGGTCTTAGTGCAACAATAACAAATTCTGATGAAATTGCAGATTGGCTTGAATGTACCCTTGTTGAAAATTCTTGGAGACCTGTTCCACTTTCAGAAGGAGTATGTGATGCTGGAGAAGTAACTATGGCTGATGGTACAACATTTGAAGTTGAGCGTAGCATATGTGGAACTCCGATTGATTTAGGCGTACAATCAGTCAAGGATGGTGGACAATCACTAGTTTTTGCTGAAACCAGGACTCGCTCAAAATCTCTTGCTACAAAGGCAGCTGATGCAATTTCACAAATCTTGGAGAAAAAAGAAATGACTCAATTAGAGAAAACATCAAAAAAAATTCTATCTGAAAATGAACATACTGAATTAGTAAAGACATTGGCTCTTTTGGTAAAAAAAGGAGTTGCATTTCATCATGCTGGATTAAATCAGAATTGCAGACAAACAATAGAAACTGAATTTCGTAAAGGCACGATCAAATTACTATCTTCAACACCTACATTAGCTGCAGGTGTAAATCTTCCTGCAAGGAGAGTTGTAATATCAAATATCAATAGATATAATGCAAAAGTTGGAGCTAATAGACCAATCAGTATTTTGGAGTACAAGCAACTGTGTGGAAGAGCTGGAAGGCCCCAATACGATAATTATGGAGAATCAATAATTATTGGAAATGGAAATAGTGATGATCTCATGGAATACTATGTTCATGGCGAACCAG
>JBHITY010000148.1:0-2731 GCA_042138585.1 Candidatus Nitrosopumilus sp. | reverse complement strand
CTACGTGCTGCTTTTCTCTTACGAGATGCTGCTGCTGCTGCTGCTTCAGCTGCTTTTTTAGCTGCATTTCTCTTTCGAGTTCTTGCTGCTTTTTTAGCTGCTTCGGCTCTCTTGGCTTTAGATATTGCCATGATTTTTTTCAAAAACGATGTGTGTTATATGGTAAAAGTCACACAATATTACGTAATCTATAGAAAAATTTGACTATAATTTTTGATTTTATGAAATTGCGATCAACAATTTGTTATGCAAATTACTGCAACATCAACTGTTGATTGTTCTTTTTGTGGTCGAATAATTATCTTGTAAGTTTCCTCTTCATCAAATGGAAAATCAAATTGTGTTGTTTTTTCAACTGATTTACCAGGTTCTAATCCCTCTAAAAGAAGATCTTTTGCAGAAAATTCTCCATAAACTGCTTCATGTTTCTGATCTTTTTCATCAACAAAGTGGAATTGTCCTCCTGAGAGCACTGTTTTTTCATCTCCAATGTTTTTTGCCGTAATTCCTATCATAACAAAGGTATTTTCTGGCTGTGTTTTCTTGTCTCCTTCATGAGTTCCTTCAAATGTGACTGTGTATTCTACAGGCCCCACAATGACGGGTTCTCCTGCAGTTGTTTCGATAAAATTAACCTGGTACTCTGTGTACATGTACATTGCAACTGCCATTGAAGCGATAATTGCTCCAAATAATATCACAACTGCTATTCCTGCCACAAAAAAGACCCTGGTTTTTTGGTATATAGTTGCATAGTTTGGAAAAAAAGCGCCTAGGCCCAGGTGCAAAATTGCACAAGTGAGAGGGGCAGGGCCTAAACTCTGATAATATTACGACACTTTCTGACATAAAATCCTCGGAATTTGACCCCGATCCTGTGTTCCATCTTGGTCATTTTTTGACGTTTTTTTGGTCTAATTTTTCGTAAATTTTGGTGATTTTTTCATCAAAATGTGGGGGTTGAGCTTCTAGGCACGACCTAAAAAAATCATACATGTTTAGCTGGGACATCAGGGTGGTTTGAGGGTTGCATTTCATATGCAGGCACAAGTGTTCAACCCCCCCTCAAAACGCCTAATTTTGAAAAATTGACATTGTGCCTAATTATGGTAAAATTAGAGGGGGGTTTAACGCCTAGGCATAATTAGGCCAAATCAATCATTTAGAAAATTTTGTGTTATCTCTCCAATCATCTCTGAAACTTTTGTAAAAATCTCAGATGAAAGGATTCTAAAATTATCAAACAGGTTATTGGTACTTGCAAATGACTCGTTAATTGCATCCTCGTCAATCTGTAAAGAGTTGATTTCCATGAATTTTTAGTAAAATATTGTGATTTTACCTTCTGCTTGTCCATCTGAACATACATTTTCTTCCAAAATAGGGGGGTTTTTGGACAAAAATATGTCCTAAACCCATTTCCTTTCTGAAATGACAATGTTGTAGATTTACTGCTTTTCTAGTCTGATTGTGATTTTACCTTGTTTTGCAGTATTTACTACTTTGAGGGCTTTATTCATCACCCCCATGCCAAATCTTGACAATTCTTTTGTAGAAATTGTTAGTTCTCTTGGTTTTGATTTTGATGTTTTTCTTTTCATAATTACAATAAGGTAATTTTTGATATAAGGCCCGCGTATAACTGATAAATCATCTATTTAGAATGTCTTCATCAGAAACCTTGCAGTTTTTTCATGCATTTCTGATACTCTATCCATAGCATCAAACAATCCTTGTTGATTGATATCTGCTTCTTTGTCTAACACAACATAGACTCCTATCTTTCGTTTTCCATCTTCTGTGGTATTTTTGTTAATTGCTTGTAATGTGTAGCAATAGTCGGCCACTTTTTTCTCAAATTTTGCCTTTTCCTCCTCACTAAATCCCAAATATCTTGCAATTTGATTATTTTTCATATTTACTTTGGACCCAACTACCAAAATTCCTTGTTGTGCTTTTGGTTCAAAGATTTCTACAGGAACTCCTGCAGGACCTGCGTGTTTTACAAGAATTTCAAATGTATTTTCAGGATTTTTGACGTCTTCGAACTTTAATCCTTCATGAATTAACCATCTCTCAACATTGTCTCTCATTCTTGATGCACTCATCACAAATTGTTGTAATTGGTCCTATATGACTCTAAATCAAATGATTACAGTACTAAATTTACAATATTTCTAAACTCGAATTTAGAAACATTGTAAATCTTTACTTGTAAAACATCTAATTTTCTCTATACGTTTACACTGAAACCCGGGCCAAATTCAGGAATAAGGGATGCGACAATTGCATTGAAAACCAACCCTGCTACCATTAATGCAATTCCTAGATACAAACAATTTTTTGCTTTTTTTGGGTCATCATTACGCAAAATAAAATATGCGATAATTCCTCCAATTATTCCAAAAAATATTGGCAACAAAAACCATAGGTTGCTCCTTGGTCTTTCTGGATAGGACATTTTCTTAAAATTATTTTGTAGTAGCTGCTTTTTTCTGTAACTGTGTTATTTCTATCTCAACAGTTTCTAATGGATCTTCTACTTGATTTCGTTTAATTGAGAACATTTTTGGTTTTTCAAAGTCATCTGTGCAATCTGGACATGCGTAAACTAGTACTCTGTGTTCATTTGGTGCTTTAGGATTTGATAATCTAGGGTAATACACTAGTCTTGCGCCACAATCAACACAATATCTGTTGGCCCTTCTAGTTCTGACCAATGTAAACCTCC
>JBHITY010000147.1:0-2743 GCA_042138585.1 Candidatus Nitrosopumilus sp. | reverse complement strand
TCAACACCTGCTTTTATCAAATCTTCAGCACCTTGAGCAGTTGCAATATTTCCTGCAATTAATTCACAATCAGGAAATGCTTTCTTGATGTTACGGACTGTACTAATTGCATTCTCACTATGTCCATGTGCAATATCAACAACAAGAACATCAGCACCTGCATCTAACAAAGATTCACTTCGCTCCAAAAAGTCACCTTTGACACCAACTGCCGCTCCAACTAATGGTCTGCCTTTCTTGTCTTTTGATGCATTTGGATAATCTGTATTATTTGTAATATCCTTACTGGTAATCAATCCCTGAATAACACCAGAGTCATCAACAATTGGAAGTTTTTCAATTCGGTGTTTATGTAACATGTTTTTTGCATCATCCAAAGACACACCTGGTTTTGCCGTAACAACATCTTTAGTCATTACATCAGCAATTGTTCCATTTGAACCAGCAAAAAGCAAATCTCTTTCAGTGACAATTCCAACTAGTTTAGAGTTTGAATCAACAACCAACAAGCCAGAAATTTCTTTGTCATTTGCATAATCTAATGCATCTTGAATAGATTTGTCTGAAGAAATAGAGTATGGATTTTCTATCATAACACTGCCTGAACGTTTTACCTTAAGCACTTCATTTGCCTGCTCTTGAATAGTCAAAAATCTATGAATAATTCCAATTCCACCAGCACGAGCCATGGTAGCGGCCATGGATGACTCTGTGACTGTATCCATATTTGCGCTCACAAATGGGATGTTAATTGTGATATTTCGAGATAATTTTGTAGTCAGATCGGTCTGACTTCTGCTTGTAATATCTGAATATTTGGGTACAAGAAGAACGTCATCAAAAGTTAATCCTTCTTTGAATTCCAATGAAACCTTGTTAAGAAAGTTGAATATTGATTATAAGCCTTTGTGTTACTTTTTGAGATTTGATGCAATAGTTACTGCATCTCTTGTAGCATTTACGTTATGAGTACGTATAATGTCTGCACCATTAATGACCGATATTGCTTCAGCTGCAATAGATCCAAACAAGCGATCAGATGGATCTTTTTGTAAAATTTCTCCAAGAAAAGATTTGTTTGAAACTGAGATCAAAATAGGATGATTTCCCTTTATAGAATTCAAGTTTTGAATTATAGTTAGATCTCTTTTTACCCAATCAGATTTGATTCTAGTAAAAAACGGGCCATTTCCTTCTTTTCTAAAAAATCCTATTGAAGGATCCAATACAATTTTTTCAGAGGATATATGGGAATTTTTTGCAATTTTCAAACTTTCTTGGAGTAGTTTTTTTGTAGCAGAGATTGTATTGCCAGTTACAGTTTTTGAACTAAAAGCACACAATATCAAGGATGGTGAATAATCTGACACAACATCTTTCATTTTTTCATCATACTTTAAACCAGAAATGTCGTTAATAATTTCGACACCATACTCTAATGCATCTTTAGCAGGTTGGGCTCTACAAGTATCAACAGATATTGGGATATTAGATACATCTTGAATAATTTTTACTGCATCAAGTATTCTCTTTGATTCAGTTTTTTCAGATACCATAGTAGAAAGATATGGTGCTGTAGACATTCCACCTACATCAATGAAATCCGCACCATCATTTTCCATCTCTTTTATGGAATTTTTTATCTGAGTTTTAGTCGTATGAATAGATTTTTTGTAGAATGATTCAGGGCTGGTATTCAAAATACCCATGATTCGAACTGGATTCTTACCTCCAACACCCACTTTAGCAAGTCTAGTCACATGATTTATCAAAAACTAATGCAATTTGAGTCATATGATGATTTCAGGTTGGAAAACAAAGTATTCTGAGATTCTAAAGGAGTTCAATTATGAGGAGAAAAAAGACAAAGAATCAGCCATAATTTTAGACACAATTCTAAAAAAATCAAAAACTAGTGAAAAGATTCATGATTTAATTCAAGGCAAAACAGTCTTTGTCATTGGTTCTGGTCCATCATTATCAACTGCAATTCCAAAATTAAAGAAATTAAAAAAAGGAATCAAGATTGCAGCAGATAGTTCACTTAAACCACTATTAGAAAATGGAATTGTCCCAGATATTGTTGTAACAGATTTGGATGGAGATGAAGAATCGTTAAAAAAAATTGCAAAGAAATCAATCTTTGTAGTACATGCACATGGAGACAATATTGAAAAATTAGAATTTACAAAAAAATTCAAAAATTGTATTGGTACCACACAAACAAAACCATTTAACAAAATACAAAATTTTGGAGGATTTACAGATGGGGATAGAGGGGTTTTTCTGGCAAGTCATTTTGAGGCAAAAAAAATTATTCTATTTGGAATGGATTTTGGTAATAGGATAGGAAAATTTTCAAACACAAAAAAATCTGAAAGAAAAATAAAATTAATGAAATTAAAAAAAGGAAAATCATTGTTAGAATGGTTAGCTACGAAGACAAAATCAGAATTATTTACAACTTCAAGCAGCATCAAAGGATTTGAAAAGATACCATTCAAAAGCCTGGATATTATAATTACCTAGAATGCATTTAATACCCATTCCTCATTTATCAAATTATGAAATTTTCAGAGGAACAAATGAAGGGAATTGTTACTTTGAAGGAAAGTTTGATCGAACAAGTTGACAAACATCATGAGGCAATAGAGGCTTTAGAAAAAAATATCGTAATTCTGGACATGTTCCTAAAAGAATCTAGTTTTACCAAAGCATCACAATTACCACCAACAGAAAAAGT
>JBHITY010000146.1:0-2751 GCA_042138585.1 Candidatus Nitrosopumilus sp. | reverse complement strand
ATCTTGATGCGCCGACACCTGGTGCACCGTGTGAAACCTTCTTGTTTGTTATGACATATTCTCCCAAATAATGACCAATCATTTCTGTTCTGATTGTAACTGGTCTGAATTCTTTTCCTGAGAAAACATTTACTGTAACATCTACCATGTATGGTAGGATAATCAAATCTCTAACGTGAGTCTTGATTGGATTTTTTAATTTGCCTGCTTTTGCTGCTTTGATCTCTTCGATTAGTTTTCTTTTACCGTCGTTAATTCCTCTGGTAAGAGATCTTCTTTGTCTTGCATTGAATAATTGGAATAATTTCTCTAATGACATGTTGTCAAGTTCTTCTTTTGGAATTCCTCTGTATGAAAACTCTTTAACCATTTTTGTTCTTCACCTTCTAGCTCCCTATTATAGCATTCCTATCTTTGTTGCGAGGTCTCTTGCTTTTTCTGTATTTTCGAACTGGACGAATGCTTTCTTACCGTAAATTGTTCTTGCTGTGTTGACGTTAGTGACTTTTTCATTGTATAGTGTATTAACTGCATCAGCAATCTGTGGTTTGCTTGCTGATCTCTCTACGATGAAACAAATCTTACTTTCGTTTTCAACCATTGCAAATGTCTTTTCAGTGATGTATGGTTTGATTATGATTTTACTTGCTTGATCTACATTCATTGTACTTTCGCCATTACCTCTAGATGTGTTGATTTTATCTTTCCAATTTCTTCGATTGCAGATTTGGAATAAACGGTTAATCTAATTGGGTCTGAACCCGGAGCTAAATCTAGTACGCTCAAATCTTTGACACTTGTTGCCTCTACCCCTGGTAGTGCTCCAATTGCTTTTGAAATATTTGATGCATCTTTAGTTACAAACAATACGCTCTTTCCTACTTTCTTGCTTCTTCCTCTTAGTCTTGATTGACCAGAACGTGGTTTTCTTGCTTGTAGTCTTTGTACATCTTGTGTTAGTTTTAATGAATCAAGTATTTTGGATACTTCGCTTGTTTTAGAAACTGATTCTATATCATCTGAAACCACAATTGGGAATGATTCAATTCCTTCTACTTTATGGCCTCTTGACTCTACTCTGTCTTTTGATGCAGTTGCAGCAATTGCAGAACATAATGCTAATTTCTTTTCTTTTTTGTTTAATTTTTTGTAAATTACTTTCTCGACAATAGGTGGATGTGCTTGTCTTCCTCCTCTTGTTGATGCAACTTCTGCACCTTGTCCTTGTCTTCCACCACCTCCGCCTTGTGCTCTGGCAACACGAGATACACCTTGACCTGTTGGTGGATCATTGGAATCTGCAACTACATCTTGTCCTGCAGTTGGGTGTCTTCCTTGTGGTTGGAATTTGTGTGATGTGAGATTAGTGAAAGCTTTGTGAATCAATTCTCTTCTAAATGGTGTGGAAAATACTGCTGGTAATTCTACTTCTCCGTCTTTTGTTCCAGTTGTTGTGTATACTGCTGCTTTGGTCATACCACTACCTCCAAGATATTTGGCTTGTTGACTTTGTCTGGAACATTTCTGATTTGACTTCTTAGTTTGATTAATCTTCTATATGCTCCAGGAACTGAACCTTTTAGAACAATAAAGTCTCCTTTAACTAATCCAAAGTGTTTGAATCCACCATCTGGATTAATTTTTAATTTATCCTCATCAGTGTTACCCATAATCATAATTCTTTTATCATATTCGATTCTTTGATGGAATCCAAATTGTCCTGCTCTTGGAACTGTGTACATGACACTTTGTGGTGAGATTGGACCAAGTGAACCAACTTCTCTAACTGTCTTTCTTGATTTGTGTTGTTTCTTTTTTACGTTCCATCTTTTCAAAACACCTTGCCAACCTTTACCTTTTGTAATTGCAGCAACGTCAACGCTTGCACCGGTTTCGAAAATCTGATCAATCTTAATTTCTTTTCCAAGTAATTCTTTAACATGTGCAAATTGTTTTGGAATGTCTCCTCCACTTACTGAAGCTTCAAAGATGTATGGTTTCTTTTGATCTAGTCCTGCAGCACTTGGGGATATTGCAACAATTGCAAAAATCTCTTTAATCTTTTTCAAACTTTTTTCTGCATTATCAATTGCATTTTCTTGTTTATTCTTTAATGAAATTTCTTTAGCGATACTTTTTGGAATGTCTTCGGCATAAACATCAAACTCTGCATGGTGTCCGTCATGATCTTTTGAATAACCTCTAATTCCTAAAATCAAAACTGGTGGTGTAACTAGAACTGTTCCAAGACTTACTAGTTGTTTTCCTGCATTAGGTACTTTTTCACGATCATCAATACTGACAATTTGAACACATCCTGCTTTGAAACCACAATGAGCTAAAATTTTTGGCTCTTCTGAATCTAATTTTGGCCATGCTCTGATTCTAGCCTCCATGCTTTTAGCACGTACTCTAGGTGAATACGCAAGGCTTCCTCTACGTGGTGAATGTCTTTTTCTAGCACCCATGACTAAAACGCATCATCGATTGCCCTCTATTAAACCATGTGAGACTTGGTTAACCACAAAAAAAATACTGGTTAACGGACTGTGCCTAAAATTAAGGATTTAGAATTTCGTTTAACATATTCCAAATCGTAATTGTACCAATAATAATACCAGCAGCTCCAACTCCTATTGCCAACAACAAAAAATTTTTTCTTTCTGCCATGATTATGATACACTTTGTGCGTTAATTATGGATAATGTTCCTAGTAATGCTTCTTCTAGACGTACTGTTTGTGTAGCTTGG
>JBHITY010000145.1:0-2777 GCA_042138585.1 Candidatus Nitrosopumilus sp. | reverse complement strand
TTTGTCAAGGTTCAGTATAACCTAAAGATTTTATTCAAACCAACGAACTATTGTTGTGCTCAATACCGTATACAAGGATGCCATTATCAACAGAGACAAGATGCTGTCTATTCTAAAGGGTCCAAAATTTGAACAAATTATACAAAAGGCAAGAGAGAATTGGGTTGAATTTACGCCTGTAAAAGAAGAAGTCGTTACTGCAGGAATTGATTCTAGTTTTAACAATACAAAATTTCAAGGAATTGAGCTTTGGGCTACTACAGCAGTTTCCATCAAGGCAGATGGAGAAGTTTTAGTTGATTTACACGAGTCAGGATTAGGCTCAGATACGGACCTTTCACGGATTGCAAGTAAGATGGAGATTGATGCGTGTGAGAAAACAGTGGACCAAGTCGATTTAGTACTAATGGATGGCTCCTTGCATTCTCAATTCATGACAAGACAATCAACCTTGGATGCACAAGTAGTTAGAACAATGAAAAAAAGAGACAATGTTATTTTCATTGCAAAAACATCAAACACTAAAAAACAATTTGAAAAATTAGGTTCGCTGGCGGGGGATATTTTCTACTATAATCATGTTACAAACAATCCAGGATTTAGCAAGATATTTGTTGAAAAAAAATATGGTTCAGACAAAGTCATTTCATCTACATTTGTGAGACTAAGCGATTCCACACCGATAATAAAATTAGAATTTCTTGGTGAACAACATGATGAAGCAGAGATAAAATCAGTCATGAACAAATTATACAAAACAAGTATCGGTGGATATCCATATGCTCTGAAGCTTGCACACAATAACTGTAAAATATCTGATAAGGAACTTGCAAAAATGGTTAGTTTGTTGGGTCTAAGTAATGAGATCGGTTCTCGTGAGGTATTAGGTTGAGTTTAGGATTTGTGATTGGTGAATCAAAGCCAACATTTGTCACTGCGATAACATCAAGAGCTCTTTCAGTTGGAGAATACATCAAGATTGGTTCTGATGAAGGAGAAATTCTAGGACTAGTTGAGAAATCATCTGTTACAAGTGCAGCATTTGCAGATGTTAGAAATTTTGATGAAGCAGCTGAGAGCACAGAGATTGCAGAACTAAACAAGAGAGACAAGACGTTTACTGCACATATTGGAATTTTAGGATTTTTAGATAATTTGAGAAAGGGTCAGTCAATTATTCCTGCAATTCCACCTATCCCAGGCACAGAAATCACTCAACCAAGCAAGCAAGACCTTGAGGAAATCTTTAGTCCCAATAATGACGGATGGGTAAAGATTGGAAATCTTTTGAGAAATAAGACAATTGATGCTAAAGTGAATTTAGATAAAATTGTCTCAAGACATTTGGGAATTTTAGCAATGACAGGTATGGGTAAAAGTAATCTTGTTTCACTAGTTACAAAACAAATTTCAAAATTAAAAGGAACAGTAATAATTTTTGATTATCACAATGATTACACTACACTAAACATTCCAAGAATTAATGTAGTTGATGCCAAAATTAATCCAAGATTACTTGATGCAGATCAACTTTCAGAGGTTTTAGAGATAAGAGATGGAGCAAATGTCCAGCAAAGAGTTTTGAGAATGGCATTTACAAAACATGTCAAAGAATCAAAAGAATTTTGGAGTAAACTGGAAAACGAAGTTGATTTTATCGTAAATTCTGAAGACAAGAAACTAAAGGAGATTAGAACGTCAGCATATCGAGTTCAAGACATCATTGATGAAGCTCAAAAAAGATTTGAAGATATCCTAGACCCTGATATGGGTGATCCAATTAGTTTTATCAAAGAAGGCCGTACTAATGTACTCAACATTTCAGAGCTGTCAGAGAAACAGGCAAATGTTGCAGTTGCATTTTATTTGCAGCAGTTACTCAAAGATAGAAAAGATGCAAGTATTGCAAGACACGGTAAGAGTAAAAGAGAAAGAAACTATAGATTCAATTCTCCAATTTTTGTAATTATTGAAGAAGCACATGTTTTCATTCCAAAGGATCACGATACCAGCGCAAAATATTGGGCAGCAAAGATTGCCAGAGAAGGAAGAAAGTTTGGATTAGGATTAGGAGTCGTATCTCAAAGACCTAGAAGTGTGGACCTTAATGTTCTGAGCCAGATGGGCTCTTTTGCCATAATGAAGATAATTCAAGAAGATGATCAGCGCCAAATAGCCTCAGCAACAGAGTCAACTAGCCGCGAATTAATTGCTCAATTGACCTCACTAAACGTAGGTGACGCAGTTCTGGTAGGACAATGGACCAACCTACCATCACTTGTACACGTAGAAGAAGTCAAAGAGAAGATAATGGGAGCAGATCAAAGCGCAGTAAATGCTTGGGCTAATGCAGAAAAGATGAAAGAAGTTGCAGTAGAATCAACGCAAGGACTAGTTCAAAAAGATTTGTTGTTAGACTAATGCAGTTTTCACATATTTCAGATACTCATTTAGGACTAGTACAATATGGTTCAGAGGAACGTGCACAAGATGTCTATGATGTGTTCAATCAAGCAATTGACACATCAATAAAAGATCATGTTGATTTTGTAATCTTTGCTGGAGATATTTTTCATATTCCAAATCCAAACGGTACTGCAATTGTACAAATGGCAAATGGATTAAAGCGATTAAAACAAAATAATATAGATTCATTTTTCATTTTAGGAGAACATGACATTAGTAGAATTAGAACAACTCCTATTCCTTATGTATATCACAATTTAGAATTTTCAAAATATATCGGTCAGGGAAAACCAATTGAACACAAAGGTGTT
>JBHITY010000144.1:0-2859 GCA_042138585.1 Candidatus Nitrosopumilus sp. | reverse complement strand
CAAAAAAACTTTACAGCAGATTTTGTCAAAACATTAGATTCAAAATTTAAAAAAATTTCATATGAAGATATTGATTTTTCAGATGCTTACAAACTAGTTGACAAAGAAAAAGATCTCAAAGAGATGATGACTAAAGAAGAGAAAAAGGCAATTGCTGCAAAAAGAAAAGAACTTCGAGAGAAACTTAAGGCAAAGTATGGAATTGCCATCATGGACGGAAAGGAAGTTGAAGTTGGAAACTATATGGCTGAACCTCCAGGAATTTTCATTGGTAGAGGAGAACATCCACTTCGAGGAAAATGGAAACCACGTGTATCTCCCAAAGATGTTACACTAAACCTTGGAAAAGAAGCCAAAATCCCTGAAGGTAAATGGGGCAAAATTATTCATGATAAAGATTCAATGTGGCTTGCAAGTTGGATGGATTTTCTTACACAAAAAAGAAAGTATGTGTGGTTATCAGATAGTTCTGATCTAAAACAAGGTAGAGATAAAGAAAAGTACGAAAAAGCTGTCAAACTTGAAAAAGAAATTGAAAAAATCAAAAGAGCAATGGTCAACGATATGAAAGATCCAAAAAAGAGTAATGTTGCCACTGCCTGTTATTTGATTTATAGAACTGCAATGAGAGTCGGTGACGAAAAAGATCCGGATGAAGCTGACACAGTAGGTGCTACAACTTTGAGAAAAGAGCACATCAAAATTACTTCAGATTCAATAGAGTTTGACTTTTTGGGAAAAGACAGTGTCAGATGGCAAGAAACAGTAAAGGCAGAAGGAAACGACAAAATTTTTCAAGAAAATCTCAAAAAATTAATTGATAAGAAAAAACCCAGTGACGAGATTTTCCACAATATTACATCCAGGGATGTCAACAAGTATTTTTCAGGAATCGTAAAGGGACTAACTGCCAAGGTATTCAGAACATTTCAAGCAACAACTGTTGTCAAAAACTATCTAAAAGAACATGACAATATGAAAGGAAAATCAGATAATGAGAAATTGTATCATGCAAAATTAGCAAATCTTGAAGCTGCCATAATGTGTAATCACAAACGAACAATTCCAAAGACGTTTGAGCAGTCACTACAAAAAAAGAAAGACACTCTCAAGACTAGAGAAAAAGAAAAAGCTTGGGAGAAAACACAGGAAACTCTCAA
Organism: Candidatus Nitrosopumilus sp.; assembly: GCA_042138585.1. Taxonomy (GTDB): domain Archaea; phylum Thermoproteota; class Nitrososphaeria; order Nitrososphaerales; family Nitrosopumilaceae; genus Nitrosopumilus. Next base: position 1,699 of record JBHITY010000144.1, on the reverse strand, counting down.
AAAAGTAGAATCAACTGAACCTAAAACTGATACTCAGAAAAAGAGCAAAGAAAAAAGAATCAAGACATTAAATGAACAAATCAAAAAACAAAAACAAAAACACAAAGAAAGAATTGAAAAACTAAAGTTACAAGTAGACTTGTCTGAGAAAACTAGAGATTACAATATCGGAACTTCACTTAGAAATTACATAGATCCACGTGTTTTCAAAGCATGGACTGATGAGGTAGGTGCAGAATGGGAGAAACTTTACACATCTGCACTGCAAAAGAAATTCCTCTGGGTCAAAAATGAAAATACAAAGTGGAATGAAATTAAATAATTAAAAAATTACTTTCTAGGAGTGTATTCAAATCCAGGTCCCCATGTGGAACGCTGTTTTGATTGATAGTCCTTTGAAGATTCAACATTACCTTTTGCAGCGTCATGCATTCCAAGGTGAGGATCAATTGGAGTATATCCTAGACATTCAAAGTGGAATTCATTTGTCAATGCAAAGCCATTGTAAAAGCTCGCTTCAAGATCATGTTCTGTTTTAACCACGTAATCTGTTAAATGACAATTTGAATAATCATATCCTCTAGCAAGAGTGTCTCCGTACATCAAATCGACTTTAACACTAAATAATTCATCAAGTGAGGATACACCAGTTGTTTGTGCCCCAGCCTTTCTAGAATCATCAACAACATCATACAACAATGGAGTTACTCCAGGTACTCCAACTAGTTCAAATGTAGGATTTGCTCGTGCAATCAAGTTACCCTGATAGAATTCAGGAAATTCTACAACTTCAGTTCCACTATCAAAGCTAAATGTAGCTACTACTCTAGGGCCAGTACCCATGTTATAACCAACAGTAACAGGTTCAGGTTCATTGTCAGGATTTACAGGACTTAACCCAGAACATTCAACATCAAGAATTTCTGCAGTTGCAAATCCACTTTTTCCAGTATAACCTTCTTCTTTATCTTGTAAAGTAAGTATATCATAACCACTAACAATACAATCATCATATTCTAGAGCACGTACTGTCTGAGCAGGAACAGTTGTAATTCCAGTTGACTTTTCAGGTATTACAAATTCAACATTTACATCAAAGTCTTCATTGTAACTAGTAGCCAAACCTCCAACCTTTTGAGATTTCATGATTGCATTATCAATTAATGGGTGGGGCAATACTGCAGTAATAATTTGAAAACTAGGAGTTCCTATATCTTCTTCAGCAAATCCTCCAGTTGATGTAAAGATTACTGATTCTATCTTTTCAGCTCCGTTATCAAAGTCAAATGTTAGAAAAGTGTGCAAATCATTAGCTTGTTTGAATGGTAGAGCACCATAATCTGTAAAAGTTCTTTCTCCAGGACGTACACTTGGAAGAATTTTTTCATCATTAATTGAAACACCACCACAATTAAACTCCATTGAATTAACGATTGCAAATCCAGCATTTGATGTATGATAGGATTCATAATCATCATTTTGTGTGGTTACACTATGTGATTGGATTTCACAGTTTTTGTATGAAAATGATTTTAAGATAGTAGTAGATTGCATGACATTTACATCAATATCAAAATATCTATGATTATAATCAAATGCACTACCACCAGTTAATTTTGCTAATCTAAATTTGTAGGCCTCGTCTAATGCCATATGAAGATGAGGATTATGACCAACTACACCTTCCAATCTAAAACTA
>JBHITY010000143.1:0-2870 GCA_042138585.1 Candidatus Nitrosopumilus sp. | reverse complement strand
TGTCATTATAGTTATGAAAATATTATCTTCATTTAAGTATAGTTGTTTGTTATAAACATGTCAAGATTCTATCTTTTAATATGTTAAAATGAATTTAGAGATATGCTTGTTACAGAACAAGAGATTTCAGAATTGCAAAAATTTGTTTTCCAATTAAATTCTGTAGAAGGAGTTGTAGTGGTTGAAGGAAAAAGAGATTTGATTGCATTAAGAAAATTAGGATATCAAGGAAAAATTTTAGAGTTTCACAAGTTTGGTGGAATAAACAACTTTGCAGATTCAGTTGCCAAATACAAAAAAATTATTCTATTGTTTGATAGAGACAAAAAAGGACGATACCTTACTGGAAAAACAATTCAGTTACTCCAAAGAAGAACAAGGGTTGATCTTTCTTACAAAAAGAAACTACGACAGATTACAAAGGGAAAGATAATGTTTGTAGAACAACTAGTTTGTTACGAGTCTCACTTTGCCTAAGGCCAGATACCACGTAGTTCAAATGCTTCAACTACACGTTTTACGGCAATAGCCATACAAGCACGTCTCATATCGATATTCTTTTTCTTGCTTAATTCGTAAGCGTCTTTGAATCCGGTAACCAAATGCTCTTCCATAAGTTTTGCAACGTGGACAAATCCCCAATATTGGCCAATGTTGTTTTGGACCCATTCATAATATGAGATTGTTACACCACCAGCATTTGCCAAGATGTCTGGAACAACTATGATCTTCTTTTTGTATAAGATTGGGTCTGCTTCTGGAAGTGTTGGACCATTTGCAGATTCACCAATAATTTTACATTGTAATTTCTTTGCAATTGCTGCATTGATTTGATTTTCTAAGGCTCCTGGAATTAAGATATCGCATTTTGTAGTGAGTAATTTTTCTGTTGTGACTTTGGTGCTACCAGGGAATCCAACAACGGTTCCTTTCTTTGCTTTCCATTTTTCCAAGTCTTTCATCTTCATTCCTGAAGTCTTTATGATATCACCTTTAGAGTCAGATGCACCAATAATGATACAACCCATCTTTTCTAGATATTCACCGGCAAATGTGGATGCATTACCAAATCCTTGTAAAACAACTTTTGCGCCTCTTAGTGGCATGTCTAAAACTTGAGCTGCCTCTCTAACACAGTAAGCAGTTCCTAAACCAGTTGCAACATTTCTTGCAAGTGAGCCACCCATTGGGATTGGTTTTCCAGTGATAACTCCTGGTTGATGAGTTACACCGTTTAGTTTTCCAAAAGTATCCATGATTTGAGTCATCTCTTTTCCTGTTGTGTAAACATCAGGAGCAGGTACATCTTTTTCAGGACCAATAATTTCTGAAATCATAAATGCAAAGCGTCTTGTTAGTCTCTCCATCTCAGCTTTGCTTAATTTTTCTTTTTTAGGATTAATGTAAATTGCACCTTTTCCACCACCTAAAGGCACGCCTGCAATTGCAGTCTTCCAAGTCATCCATGCAGAAAGAGCCATAACTTCCCTTTCCATATATTCAACCCCACCTTCAGGATCAAAATATCTTATTCCTCCTTTGTAAGGTCCACGATCATTATTATGTTGACTTCTAAATCCAGTAAAAACACGAATTTTTCCACTATCCATTCGTACTGGAATTTTTACACGAAGCATTTTGTTTGGCATTCCCAGATAATCTTTAAGTCCTTGATCTTTAATTCCTAAAACATCACATGCATCATTAAGTTGAATTGTTGCATTTTCAAAAGGATCAGCTTCAAACTTTCCCAAAGTAATCGTTTTTTTCTTGACTGCTATTTATTTAAGTATGTTTCTGCAAATAAAAAATAATCAAATATTATTGTAATAAAAAAAAATCAAACATTTTACGAATAGCTTATAAGCCACACAGAAATTCTTAAAGTTATGATAAGGGATTTTGCCCAGCTATCTTGCGATCATGATCAAAGACCAAAAAAAGCAAAAGAACCAACACCAATTCAATTTAATGTAAACGATGCAATAGTTGGACTAGAACATTTTACAACCAAAAATAATGACATTATCAAAATTAAAAGATCTGGATTATATTTTATCATAACAGCTCCTCAAATTGGAAGAAAGAAAGGAAATGTTTCACGTTACCTTGATGTTTGGATGAGAAAAAATGGTGAAGATGTTCCAAACTCTAACATCAGAGCAAACCTTTACCACGGCACATCAAAAGATGTCGTAGTCAATCAAAACATGATTCCATTATTTAGAGAAGATGAGATTCAATTAATGATGGCAGTAGAATCTGCTAATGAAGGGATTGGTTTAGAAGCAATAAAGCCTAAAGGCGAGCCTACAATCCCAAGTGTAATTCTATCAATGAGAATGGTAGAAGAATACGATGAGCTCTTAGAAGAGCAAATTTTCAAAAAGTAAAACTAGTCTAATTTAGAATTATCAGAATCATCTTTATGTTCTAGTTCCAATTCTTCAAGAATTTCAGTTGTTTCATCACGAATATTTGGAGATATTTCTTTTCCAATACGGTCTTCCATGATTTGGGTTAGTGTTTTTTCTTTGTGTTCATTAGTATCAATATGAGATTCCCAATCTGAATCATCAATTTCAGTATCGCATACCTCACATTGAATTTTTTCCAAAATAGTTCAATAAGGAAACAGTAAGGTTTCTAAAAAATTCTGCTAAATGTAGACTTTTTTGTGATTCATCTTTCTATCTAGTTTGTCAATTGCCTCATCTAGAGCAGATATGTTCATTTCAAGAAAGTTTGACAAATGAAATATTGCACCATATTTTTCACCAATTTTCGATACCATGTTATTCTTCTCTAGTACTTTCATGTGGTGCTGGATGGCTTTGTAATCAAGTTCAAGTTCTTGGGATAGTTGGTGA